>NZ_JBSFPS010000163.1:0-22257 GCF_053588315.1 Streptosporangium sp. NPDC003464
ATTCCACGGGACCGGCCCCAGGGAGGTCCGCCCCCGCAGAGCCCGCCCCAGAGGGGCCGGATCCCGTAGAGCTTGCCCCGGAGAGACCAGATTCCACGGGACCGGCCCCAGGGAGGTCCGCCCCCGCAGAGCCCGCCCCAGAGGGGCCGGATCCCGTAGAGCTTGCCCCGGAGAGACCAGATTCCGCGGAGCCGGCCCCAGGGAGGTCCGCCCCCGCAGGGCCCGCTCCGGGAAGGTCGGATCCCGCAGGGCCCGCTCCGGAGGGGCCGGGATCCTGCCGCGGATCGGCGGGGAGGGGGGCATAGGCCCCCTCGACGGGCAGAGGCGGCCGTGGGGCGGCGGAGGCGGCGAGATGCCTGCGGACGGCGACCCAGTGGGCGACGACCGTCTCATCCACCCCGCAGGCCCGGACGAAGGCGGCGACCAGCTCTTCTCGCGGCAGTGCCGCCCGGCTGAGCGCCCCGACCGCCGTGCTGGGGGGAAGGACGTCGCCGGACGCCTCCGCCTTGGCCGCGAGCTGCCGGTAGCTCAGGCCCGACCAGCGCCGCAGCCGCCCCAGCGCCATGACGAATCCCGCTGGATCCGTGGCGTCGTCCGGCCCGGGAGGGGTGCCGATCATGTACGACAACGCGGCCTCCCCGGTCACCGACGACGCTTGATCAGCGGAACACTAACCCCCATCGGTGACAAAATGCCACCCTCCAGGTCAATGCGGAGTCCTCAGGATCTCCACGCCGGCCCGGAGGGCGTCAAGGTTCGCCTGCCGGCTACGTGCCGTCCATGCCGGGGCCGCTCACTGGTCCCGGCGGGTGGTGTAGACGAACTCCCCGAGGTTGAATCCGGACTCCAGCCCGCCGTCGGCGTCCCACTGGTAGTGCACGCCCAGGTAGACCCGGCTGCGCGCGTTCTCCTCCGCGGCGGCGGCGAAGCTGGTGAAGGTGCGCTCCCTCACCGTGGCGTAGGGGTCTTCGGTGCGGACGGTGAAGGTGAAGTTGTGGCCGAACCACCGCTGCATGACCCCGGCCCACGCTCCCCCGAAGGTGGCGTGCCCGGAGATGTAGGCGGGGAAGGGCGGTGAGAAGGGGACGCCGTCCCGGTTCTTCGACAGGGGCACCCACGCCGGGTCGGCCACGGTCGCCGCGTTGTTGTCGGTGTCGGCGCCCCGGACGGCGGATTGGGGCCGCCAGAGGTCGATCGGGGTGGCGTACTTCGCGTCCCAGGCCACGATCGAGGCGTCGGCCAGTGCCATGGAGACGAGGTTGAACAGCTCGGCGTTCTCGCTCTGTTTGAGTCCTTTCAGCTTCGAGATCTCGATGCTGGTGGCGAGCAGCTGCCCCGGCGGCTTGTAGGTGCCGTCGAGGTCGTTGGCCCAGAAGTGCGCCACCTGGGTCTGCGCCGCGGTGCGGGTCGTGGGGGTCGTCGGCCCCCCGGATCCGAGCAGCTTGACCTCGTTGACCTGGTCCGCGTACTGCGGGCTGCGGAGAAGCTGGTCGTAGGAGGTGAACCCGGCCGGGAGCAGCGGCCGGAACTGGTTGCCCGACGTCATGGCGAACGGCTTGAGCTGCCCGAGATTCGGGTCGAGCGCGCCGTCCGCGCCGGTCGGGCGCCAGGAGCCCGGGACCCCGTCCAGGGCGTAGGTGGGCGAGAAGGCGGGCTCGTCCCCCGAGCGTTCCGCGATCATCAGGTTGGCGATCTTCGTCCCGTCGACCTTGCCGCCCTCGATGCGGGCGGGATCGACCCAGGAGGGGATCTGGTTGGTTGCCTCCTGCAGCGCCGACGTGAAGTCGAAGCCAGGGAAGACATTCGTCAGGACGCCGTGCGCGGCGGCGTCCATGGTCGCCTCGATGGAGTCGTCCGGATGCTGCTGCGTGATCCGGGGGAGGTAGGTCCTCGGCGCAGCCGGCCAGTTCGCGTCGTGCATGGCGATGTTCATCATCGCCGCGGCCCGCGCCAGCCGCCCCGGAGACGCCTTCTCCTTCACGCTGGCACGGAACGCCTTCAGCAGAACGTTGTTCCAGTGAAGAACGTGATCGAACGAAGACGCCTGCGGCGGTGGCCCCGTGACTGCCGCAGTCGCCGTCTGCGGCACCGCCGTCGTCGCCCATGCGGCGGCGAACGTGGCGGCGAGCAGAATCCCGGCACGCCTTCGAGTGAACGATCTTTTCAAATGCGACCTCCATCTTGTGGCCTCGATGACGACATGAGGCCAAATAGCGCGAAACATGATGGATGGTGAGCGATAAACGGAAGGCCGCACAAGATCGGCGCTGTTCCGAACAGTTCGGAACAGCGCCGGAACATCCAGGCCGTGGCCCTGCCAGGCAGGGGGCGGAGAAGAATCCCGCGGAGTAAAGTCAGGGCCAGGCATTCGCATCGACCGGCTCAGGAAAGGGTGCGCGTGGAGGGCAGGGAGGCCGGAGAGGTAATCGACGATTCGACCACCCGCCCGATGAGAAGACCGGCCCCCGGCCGGATCCCGTCCCCCGAAGACGCCGCGGTCCCACCTCCCGGAGACGGATCGCCCCCCACCTCGGCCCCGCCCCCCGAAGAGGGATCACCCCCCGCCCCGGCCCCGCTCTCGGAGGACGGCCGTCCGGCGAGGAGCTCCGAGGGCTCGGCGGAGACCGGAGACCCGGCCGACGGCGAGCCGACCACGGTGATCGCGGCTCTCGCCGAGCTCCGGGCCGCCGGCCACCCCGCCGAGTCCGGGCAGCCGGACGTCTCCGAGAACACCCAGGATCTCCGCGCACCGGAGAGAGCCGGAGCACGGGCGGAGGCCGACGGCTCCCCGCCCCAGCCCGACGACTCCCTCACCCAACCCGACGGCTCCCCGACTCAGTCCGACGACACCCGGCCCGACGACATCCAGTCCGGCGGCACGGTGACCGGGCCGCGGCCCGCCGAGGACATCTCGGCCGTCATCACCTGGCGTGTCCCGGCCCGCGACGAGGAGCCGCACGCCACCGGGGGCACCACCGGCCCGTCCCTGTCGGCCGTCATCGTCAGCGACTCCCCCGGCGCGGGGCCCCGCCTGTCCTCCCTCGTCACGGCGTTACGCGCCCAGCGGCCGGCTCCGGAGGAGATCGTGCTGGCCGTCGACCACTGTCCCGAGCTGGCCGCCTGGGCCGAGGCCACGCTCGACGGCGTCGTGGTCGTGCACAGCGAGGAGGCCGTCGGCCCGGCTGGAGCACGCAACCTGGGGCTGGCGAGCGCGCGAGGAGACGTGGTCGCCTTCCTCGGCGACGACTCCTTCCCCGCGCCCGGCTGGTCGGAGTCGCTGCGGGCCGCCTACGCCGACGACCGCGTCATCGGGGTGCGCGGCAGAGTCGCGGTGGGCTGGAGCACGGGAAAGCCCGACTGGTACCCCGCCGAGCTGGCGTGGGTGCTGGGGGTGCCGTGCACCGGCTCGCCCGCCGAGGCGGCCCCGATCGACGACCTGTACGGCGGCGCCCTGTCCTTCCGCCGCGAGGCGCTGGCCGAGGCGGGCGGCTTCCCGGAGACGGACGGCTCGGCCGAGAGGGGGGAGCGCCGGCCCGGCGACGCCGCGGCCGGACCACCGGGCGGGACCGCGATCGAGCTGCGCTCCCGGCTGCGGGAGCTGCGACCGGACGCGGAGCTGCTCCACCAGCCCTCGGCGGTCGTGCGGCTGAACGTGCCGGCGCACCGGGCCCGGCTGTCCTACTTCCTGGCCCGGTGCGCGGCCGAGGGCCGGTCGCAGGCCGGCGTCCGGCGGCGGACCGAGGGGCGGGAAGGGCTGAGAGCCCATCTGGCCCCGGTCAGGAGGGCGCTGCCCAGAGCGGTGTTCCGCGCCGTCACCTTCACCGGGCCGGCCGACGTCAAGGGCTGGAAGGCCCTGCTGGTCATGCTCCTGGGCCTGGCCGCGACCGGCCTCGGCTACGCGGCCGGACGGCTGCGCACGACGCGGACCGACGGGACCACCCGGCGGGCGAGCCTCTGGACGCGCCTGTTCGCCCGTACGGCGCTGCCGGCCGCCGTCGTGCTCTGGGGATTCTCGCTCCGCCGGGTCGACCTCGACCGGATGACCGACCTGGGGCTGCTCACCGTGCTGCCCGCCACGTTCTGGGGGGCGATCGCGGTCCTGGTCGCCGGGTTCGTCACCCTGCTCGGCGACCGGCGGGCCCTCGAACTCTGGCACGCGGGATACGCGCTCGCGCTGATCGCCGTGCTGCACGCGACACCCGCCCTGCTCTATCCGTCACTGCGCTACTCGTGGGCCTGGAAGCACGTCTCGGTCATCGACTACCTGATCCGGCACGGCGCGACCGACCCGGAGACAGGGCCGCTGTCGGCCTATCACCAGTGGCCCGGATTCTTCTCCTTCTTCTCCCTGATGACGGAGGCGGCCGGGCTGGACGACGCGCTGGGCATCGCCGTCTGGGGGCCGGCGGCCTTCAACGCCGCGCTGCTGCTGCCGCTGCTGCTGCTCTTCCGGACGGTGACGCGCAACCGCCAGCTGGTCTGGGGCGCGGTGTGGGTCTACTTCTCCTGCTCCTGGGTCGGACAGGACTACTTCTCCCCCCAGGCCACCACCCTGGTCCTGTATCTCACCGTGCTCGCGGTCGTGGTCAGGCGCTTCCGGCGAGGGCCGATCAGGGCGGGCGGCGATCCGCGGGGACTGGCCGCGGATCCACCGCCCGTCACCGGCACCTCCACCCGCCTGCTCTGGACGTGCGTGCTGTCCGTCCCGATCATCGCGATCGCCTCGTCCCACCAGCTCACGCCACTGGTGCTGACGGTCGGTCTGGTCGCCCTGTTCCTGCTGCGGCGGCACCGCAATCTGGGCATCCTGCTCGTCACCGGCCTGACCGTGGCGGCGTGGGACGCGGTGGCCGCCTGGCAGCTCCTGGAGAGCAGGTTCAGCGACATCATCGATTCGCTCGGCGACGCCGGCGGCAACCTGGACGACGGGTTCATCACTCTCGGCTCGGCGGCCCCTGGGCAGGTGATCGTCGCCTACGCCGACCGCGCCCTCTCCGGCGGGGTGTGGCTGCTGGCCGCCGCCGGCGCCCTCGCGCGCCGCGGCTGGCTCAGGCGTTCGGGCCTGCCACTGCTCATGATCGGGCTGAGCCCGCTGCTGTTCCTCGCCGCGGGGAGTTACGGCGGTGAGATCATCTTCCGCGTCTACCTGTTCACGCTGCCGCTGACGGCGTTCCTGGCCGCGGCGCTGTTGCTGCCCTCCCGCCGGGCCTGGTCCCGCGCGCTGGTCCTGACCCCGGTCCTGCTGCTCATGGTCGCGGGCTTCTTCTTCGGCAACTACGGCAAGGAGCAGTCGAACTACTTCACCGCCGACGAGGTCCGGCTGGTCCGGGAGGTCCACCGGGTGGCGCCGCCCGGCTCGCTGATCGTGGCGCCCACGTTCTTCCTCCCCGGGGCCTACGACTACTACGAGCGGTACGAGCACACCTGGCTGGATGAGCTGCCGCCGTCGCGCACCGCCGTACGGGGCCTGCCGGAGCATGTCCCCACCCTGCCGGAGCTGGTCGGCGATCCGCTGCCGTCACTGGTCGGCCTCATGTCGAAGGTGCCGCCGGGGGCCAAGTCGTATCTGGTGCTCAACCGCGTGCAGAAGAGCGCCACCGAGACCGCGGGGATCTTCCCCCGGGGGACGGTCGACCGGCTGGGCCGGGAGGTCGCCGCGTCGGACCGCTTCAGGGTGCTGATCCGCAACTCCGGCGGCGTCGTCTACGAACTCGTCCCGAGGAAGCCATGAGCCTCTTACGCCTGCTGCTGCTCGCCGCCTCCGGGTGGCTCGTCCTCCTCGTGACGGAGGTCCCGGGCGCCGGGCCGGTGCGGGTCGCCGTCTCGGTGGTCTACCTGCTCACCTGCCCGGGCGCCGCCGTGCTGGCCCTGTTCCGTCCCCTGCTCGGCCGCCGCGACCACGCGGGAGACGCCCTGGAGAGCATGGCGCTCACGGTGGCCCTCAGCGTCTCGACCGGCGTGATCGTGAGTGAGGCGTTCTTCCTGAGCGGCAGGTTCACGATGCCCGCCGCGGTGACGGCACTGGCCGGCGTCACCTCGGCCGCGGCCCTGGGCGCGCTGTTCACCACATGGCTCGCCACACGGCTCACCGTACGGCGTGCCCGGCGTGACCGCATCGAGTATCGCGCCGGGCAGGGCCCCGCCCGCTCACCGGACGCCGCCTAGATGATCGGTCCAGGGGACCCGCGGGCGCCGCACCGGGACCTCCCCGGAGCCGGGTCCTAGCGTCCGTCGAGTGCCCGGTGGGCCCGGGCGATCAGGGTGGGCACGGAGGCGCCGATGTGCTCGAAGCCCTCGCCGACGGTCTTGCCCTGCATGAACCGGGCGTGGATGCCCTCCACGATGACCGCCAGCTTGAAGTTTCCGAACGCCACGTAGAAGTCCAGGTCGGACAGGTCCGTCCCGGACGCCCGCGCGTAGTGCTCGGCGAACTGCTTGGTGTCGAGGAAACCCGGGGTGAGCGTGATGTCGCCGGCCAGCGGGATGGAGGAGCGCTCGGTGTCCCCCGGGTCCTGCCAGTAGGTCAGGGTGAGGCCGAGGTCGGCGATCGGGTCTCCCAGGGTCGACATCTCCCAGTCGACCACCGCCCTGATCTCGGGGCCGGCCTCCGGCGCGAGCCGTACCAGCGTGTTGTCGAGGCGGTAGTCCCCGTGCACGAGGGCGGCCGGGGAGCTGCCGGGGAGGCGCCGGCGCAGGCGTTCGGCGAGCCGGTCGTACTCGGGGAGCTCACGGGTCTTCGAGCGCGTCCACTGCTGGCCCCACCGTTCGAGCTGGCGGGCCAGGTAGCCGTCGGGACGGCCGAAGTCGCCCAGGCCGACCGCGCCGTAGTCCACGGCGTGGATGGCCGCGAGAACCTCGGCGAGCCGCTCCGACAGCGCCCTGGCCTGGGCGGGCGACAGCCGCGCCTCGTCACGGCTGCGGACGGCCGCGCCTTCGACGTGCCCCATCAGGTAGAAGGGCGCTCCGATCACGTCCTCGTCGGCGCAGAGCGCGACCGGCTCGGGCACCGGCACCTCCGTCTCCGCCAGCGCCGAGATGACCCGCCACTCCCTGCGCATGTCGTGGGCGGTGGGCAGCACGTGGCCGAGCGGGGGGCGGCGCAGCACCAGGGGCCGGGCCTGTGTCTCGACCCGGTAGGTCAGGTTGGACCTGCCGCCGGAGATGAGTGAGACGCCGGTGGGCTCCCCCACCTCGGCGACGTTGGCGGCCATCCAGGCGACCAGATGGGGCCAGTTGATACCAGGCGTGCTCATAGCCCACCATTAGAACGCCATTCGGCTCCGTCCGCCAGCCAGGGCCCGAGCAGTTCGGCGATCACCGCGACCCCCCGCCTGACGTCGGCCAGCGAGGCGGAGCCGTACCCGAGCACCAGCCCGTGCCTGCGCACATCGCCGTGATGGTGGCGGACGGCCGTCGAGTCCAGCAGCACGCCGCGCTCCGCGGCCTCCTTCAGCAGGGACGGGACGACCGCGGCCGGCAGCTCCACCATGACGTGCAGTCCCGCGGTGTCACCGGTGACCAGGGAACCGAGGACGTCCACGACGGCGGCGCGGCGGCGGGCGTACTCCAGCCGCATGCGGCGCAGGTGGCGGTCCAGGTCGCCCCGTTCCAGCATGATCGCCACCGCCTGCTGGGCCGGGCCGCTGGTGCGGTCGCCCAGATTTTCGCGGGTCCTGGCGACGGCGGCGAGCAGGTCCGGCTCGGCGACCAGCCAGCCGACGCCGATGTCGGGGGCGAGGGACTTGGAGAGCGTGCCGAGCAGGACCACCCGCTCCGGGTCGAGACCGTGCAGCGCGGGCAGCGGGGCGACGTCGTAGCGGAACTCCGCGTCGTAGTCGTCCTCCACGATGATCGCGCCGGTACGGCGGGCCCAGGCGAGGAGGCGTTCCCTGCGCGGGACCGGCAGGCGTCCCCCGAGGGGGTACTGGTGGGCCGGGGTGGTGTAGAGGACGCGCAGGTCGTCGGGGAGCCCCTCGACGACGACACCGTCCTCGTCGACCGGGCAGGGCACGATCTCGGCGCCCCGCGCGGCGAAGACGTTCCTGGCGACGCGGTAGCCGGGGTCCTCGACGCCCGCCCGGGCGCCGGCGCGCACCAGCGTGGCGGCCACGAGGTCGAGGCCGTTGCCGGTGCCCCGGGTGACCATGATGTTCTCCGGTCCGACGGCGATCGCCCGGGTCCTGCGCAGATGCTCGGCCAGGGCCCGGCGGAGCCTGGGCAGGCCGTAGGGGTCGGGGCTGTCCCCCGGCGGCAGGTCGGCCGCCCTCCGCCAGGCCCTGCGCCAGGCCGCCTCGTCGTAGTCACGGACCCAGGGCCGGCCGGGCCGAAGGTCGATCACCTGCCCGCCGTGCCCGCGCGCGGCCGCCGGGAGCGGCACGGCCGGGGCGCCGGACGGCGCGGGGCCGTCACCGTCCCCGGCGCGGGCGTCCTGGGCGCCGGGGACGGCGGGGCCGCGCCGGGGGGCGGCGGCCGGCGTGTGGATGACCAGGTCCGCCACGTAGGTGCCGGAGCCGTGCCGGCCGTCGAGCCATCCTTCGGCGTAGAGCTGCTGGTATGCCTCGGTGACGACGGTGCGGCTGATGGACAGCTGGCGGGCCAGGGCACGGGTGGAGGGCAGGCGCTCGCCGGACTTGAGGGTGCCCTCGCGCATGGCGGTGCGGAGCCGGTCGCCGAGCTGGACGGTGAGGGCTACGGAAGCCTGACGGTCCACCGAGACGGGCAGGTCAACAGGGGTACGCGGCAAAGTGGTCTCCCAGAAGCGGCAAGAAGTGGACATGTTCTCGATATCCACTTCTCCCTAGATTAGAGCCATGCTCTCTACGACTCCCCGCACCACCCTCGGCCGTTCGAAGGATCGGGCCCGGACCGACCGCGGTGACCTGTACGCGGTGCTGGACGCCGGACTGGTCTGCCACCTGGGCGTCGTGGTCGGCGGCTCCCCGATGGTCGTCCCCACCGGCTACGGCCGGATCGACGACACCCTCTACCTGCACGGATCGACCGGCTCCAGCTCCCTGCGCGGCGCCGGCGAGGTCTGCGTCACGGTGACCCACCTGGACGGCATCGTGCTGGCCCGCTCGGTCTTCCACCACTCGGTCAACTACCGCTCCGCCATGATCTACGGCCGCCCCCGCCTCGTCGAGGACGACGAGGAGCGCCTGGCCGGCCTGCGCGCGATCACCGAGCAGCTCGCCCCCGGCCAGTGGGACGTCGCGCGCCCGCCGAGCAGGAAGGAGCTCGCCGCGACCGCCGTGCTCGCCCTCTCCCTGGCCGAGGCGTCGGTGAAGGTGCGGCAGGGGCCGCCGGTCGACGACGAGGAGGACTACGCGCTGCCCGTCTGGGCCGGGGTCCTGCCGCTCCACTCGTCGTGGGGTGCCCCCGAGACCGACCCGGCGATGATCGTGGATGTGGACGTTCCCACGCACATCGCCTCCCGAACCATATCCATTCGGTAAGCCTTTCCCGGCAAACCGGGCCCGCCGGACGCACGTCTCACAGGGAGGACCTTCACCCGGAACGCTGGAGGCCGCGATGACGGTCAGTGGATGGCACCTGCCCGGCTACACCGAGCTGCGAGAGCTCGGCGCGGGCGGCGGTGGCCGGGTGATGCTCGCCCGGCACGACGAGTCAGGCGTCCAGGTCGCGATCAAATACCTGGCCGAGCGGCTCAGGGCGGATCCGGACTTCCTGGCCCGGTTCCGGGCCGAGGCCAGGCTCCTGGTGGAGCTGGCCGACGCCAACGTGGTCCGGATCTACGAATACGTCGAGGCGGCCCGGGGCGCCGCCATCGTCATGGAGGCCGTCAACGCCGTCTCCCTGCGGGAGATGCTCCGCGAGCACGGCTCCACCGGGCCGGAGGCGGCCCTCGCCGTGCTCAAGGGCTCGCTCATGGGGCTGGCCGCCGCCCATCTGGCCGGCCTGGTGCACCGGGACTACAAGCCGGAGAACGTGCTCGTCCAGGCCGACGGCGCCAGCAAGCTCGTCGACTTCGGCATCGCCGTGCACGCGGGCGAGGTGGACCTCCCGGCGGGCACCCCGCCCTACATGGCGCCCGAGCAGTGGGTGAGCGGCGCCGCCTCCCCCGCCACGGACGTATACGCCGCGACGGCGGTCTTCTTCGAGTGCCTGACCGGCCGCCGGCCGTACCGGGCGATCGACCGGACGGTGCTGATGCACCAGCACCACAGCGCGCCGATCCCGGTGGGAGAGGTCCCGGAGCCGCTCAGGGAGCTGGTGGCCAGGGGGCTGGCCAAGGACCCGACGGACCGGCCGGCCACCGCCGCCGGATTCGTGGCCGAGCTGGAGGCCGTGGCCGTCGCCGCCTACGGCGAGGACTGGGAGGAGCGGGGCAGGGGCCGGCTGGCGGCGCTGGCCCTGCTGCTGCCGCTGCTGTTCCGGCTCCACGCCCCCGATCCGACCGCCGGGACCACGCTCTTCCGCACCGTGCTCGGCACGCTGCGCCGCAGGGCCACGGGGATCGCGGTCGGGGCGGGGCTGGTGGTGGTCGCGGGCGGTGTCGGCGCGTACGTGCTGGCCGGCGGGCGGGCACCGGAGGTCCAGCGGATCGAGATCGCCGCCGCCGAGCCCTCGCCGTCCCCCGAGCCGTCGAGCCCGGCGGCCTTCTCGCCGCCGCCCTCTCCCTCCGCGTCCCCGCCGGCGTCCACCGGGGAGGGTGGGCCCACTTCCGGGCCGTCCGCCACCGGACCCCAGGTCTCCCCGACCGCCACCGGGCCGGTGGGGCCGCCGGTCCGGACGCCCAGGCCCACCCCCACAGCCACCAGGACCCCGTCCCCGGGGCCGTCCCGCACCCCGACACCGACGCCGACGCCGACGATCACCCCCACCCCCACGCCGACACCCACGATCACTCCCACTCCCACCCCGACCCCGACGATCACCCCTACCCCCGCGCCGCCCAGGCCGGAGGTGCGGCGGGTGGACGTGCTGCGGGCAGGCGTCGACGCGCGAGGCGCGGCCGTGGTCACGGTCGCCGTCGACACCGGCAACCGCGGGCAGGTGCGCCTGCGCGTGGCCTTCCGGGTGGGCCGGGCGGTCCAGCGGGCGGTCGTGCCGCTGTCCGGGGCGACGAGCTACACCCGGACGGTCAGGTTCGCCTTCCCGAGGGTGCCCTGCGGGTCCACCTGGAGCGTGACGGCGACGAGCGTCCCGCCGGGCGGCTCCGGCGACGCGAGCGGCCGGACCGCCCCGTGCGCCGAGCCCACGCCCAGCCCGACGCCGACCGCCGAACCACCGCAGACCCCCGAGCCACCGCAGACCCCCGAGCCGCCGGACCCGTCGACGCAGACCCCCGGCCCGGCCGAGGAGCCGGAGGAAGGGCCGGGGGAAGGGCCAGGGGAAGGGCTGGGGGAGAGCCCCGGACCGGCCTCCAGGACGGCGCGCCCGGCCACCCGGACCGCCCCCGCTCCGGAGCCCTTTTCGGCGGGGCCGGCCGGACCGTCCGCCGACCCCGTCCCGCCGGACAACCCCTGATCATTACGGCCGCATGCCGCTGTTTAGTGATTAATGAGCAGAAATTGATGATCTATCGCTAAGCTACGGTCCGTCTTTTATGGGTGGGGGCCCAGACATCTGAGGAGACCGTTATGTACGGCACGCCATCAGCCTGGCGAGTCCCCGGTTATACCGAGATTCGCGAGTTGGGTGCGGGCGCCGCCGGGCGCGTGGTCATGGCACGGCACGACGCCGATGACATCCTGGTAGCGATCAAATACCTGTCCGACGAGCTCAGGAGCGACGTCGGCTTCGTGGCGCGGTTCCGGCACGAGGCACGGGTGCTCAACACCCTGGACAGCCCGCATGCCGTCCGGCTGTACGACTACGTCGAGACCGGCGAGGGCGCGGCCATCGTCATGGAGCTCGTGGACGGCGTCGCCCTACGCGCGATCCTCCGCTCGGAGGGGCCGACCGGCCCCGAGGCCGCGCTGCTCGTGCTCAAGGGCGCCCTCCTCGGGCTGGCGACCGCGCACACGGCCGGCATCGTGCACCGTGACTTCAAGCCAGAGAACGTGATGGTCGAGACCGACGGCACGAGCAGGCTCGTCGACTTCGGCATCGCGGTCCGCTCCGGCGACGGGGACACCCCCGCGGGCACGCCGCCCTACATGGCCCCCGAACAGTGGGCGGGCGCCCCGGCCGGGCCGTCCACCGACGTCTATGCCGCCACCGTCGTGTTCTTCGAGTGCCTGACGGGCACCCGGCCCTTCCGTGCGACGAACATCGCCGCGCTGGCCAGGCAGCACCAGAGCACGCCCCCGCCTGTCGAGGAGGTGCCACCGGCCCTGCAGGGGCTGGTGGACCGGGGCCTGGCCAAGCACCCGGCGGACCGGCCGCCGACCGCCACCGCCTTCCTCACCGAGCTGGAGGCGGTCGCCGCCGACGCCTACGGCCCGGACTGGCAGGAGCGCGGCCGCCGCCGCCTCGCCGGGCTCGTCGGGATCATGGCCTCGCTGCTCCCGCTGGAGCTCCAGCGGCCCGAGACCAGCACCTCGCTGGCCGAGACGGAGCTCGGCGGGCGTGAGGCGGGCTCCGCCTCCGCCAGGACGTCCGTGCTCAGCAAGACCAGCGCCAAGATCCTGATCGGCATCGGGTGCATCGCGGTGATCAGCGGGGTGAGCGCGGTGCTGGTCAACTCCGGTGACAGCGTCCCGGTCCGGGCGCAGAGCTCGGCCGCCACGCAGCCCTCGGACCCCTTCTCGGACCCGGTGGAGTCGGTCATCCCGGCCGATGAGACCGACGAGCCCGACGAGCCCCTGCAGGAGCCGTCGAAGAAACCGTCGCAGGAGCCGTCGGCGACACCTACGCCCACGCCCACGTCGGCGCCGACCGGGAGCCCCGCCGCCGGCCCGCCGTCGGCCACGCCCACCGTGCGGCCCTCGGCGACGCCCACGCCGTCGGCGACCCGGACCAGGAGACCGCCCAGGAAGCCGACCAGGTCGCCCTCGCCGACTCCCACGGCAGAGGAGAGCTCCACCCTCGACAGCTCCGGCGACCGTCCGTCCAGGACCCCGTCGGCGAAGCCGACTCCCACGCAGACGGCCGCCCCCACGCAGACGGCCAGGCCCACCCAGACCACCAAGCCGACGCAGACCACCAAGCCGACGCAGAGCGCCACGGCCACCACCTCGACCCAGCCGAGCCCCTCCAACACCTCCACCGACACCGAGCCGACGGGCGGGGGGAGCCCCACCGGCAGCGGGGGGCCGCCGAGCCTGACCTCCTCGCCCACGCCCCCGGTCGAGACGGTCCCCTCGGCCCTTCTCGCCTTCGGCCTGGTGACGAGCGGCGCGGTGCCGTTCACACTGGCGGTGAAGCGGAGGGTGGCCGGCCGGCACCGGAGGCGGCGGTAGATGGCGGGACGGACACGATCATGAATGCCGACCGGAGGGGTCTGGCCGGATTCCGGCTGACCCACCGGACCTGGACCGGCGAGCTGGGGACCTGGTCGTCAGCGGTCGCCGCCGACGGGCGGCCGGGGAGCGCGCTCAGTTTGGATCCGCGGCTGGTCGCCGATCCGGCGGTGCGTGACCGCCTGGTCGCGGCCGTCGTCGCCGACCGCAGGCTGGCCCAGGGCGGCCTGACCGGGCTGGTCCCGGTCGCCGACCTGGTCGCGGCGGAGGGCGAGGTCTGGCTGCTCACCGCGGAGCCGGCCAGCCCGGCGGTGACCGACCTGCTGACCGAGACGTCCGGCGTCCCGCGGCCCGACGCGGGCGCCGCCGCCACCGTCCTGGTGGAGACGGCGCAGACGCTGCTGGCCCTGCACGCCGCCGGGCTCGCCCACGGGGCCCTGCACCCCGGCAACGTGGTGATCGCCGCGGACGGGTCCGCGCTGCTCGCCGAACGGGGTCTGGCCGACGCGATATACGGCCGTCCCCCCTCCCCGGAGCGTGACGTCGCGGCCTGGGCCTCGCTCGCCCGGGGACTGGCCGCGAACTGGGCCGCGCCCTCACCGCGGGCGGCCGAGCTGTTCGAGCGGGCGGCGGCGACGGCCTCCACCCACGGGCTCGCCCCGGCCCGCGACGCCGTGCTCGCCGGGCGTGACCTGCTGCCGCCGGGCTTCACCACCCACGACAGGCTGGTGGAGACCCTGCACCGGTGGTCGGCGCACGACGCGCGGACCCGGGGCGGGCAGCCGGTGGCGGCACCGGCCGTTCCGGACGAGGGCGACATCGTCACGCTGCTGCGCGCTCCGCGGACCGGCGAGAGCCGTACCGAGGATGTGGTCATGCGGTTCGGTCCCGGGGTGCCGGTGGAGACCACGGCCGCGCAGCTCTGGCGGGCCGGCCGGGAGCAGCCGACCGAGCCCCCCTCCGGCAGGCTCCGGGTGCTGGGCGCCCCGGCCAGGCGGCGGCGGCGCCGTGCGGCCCTGTCCTCGGTGGCGCTCGCGCTGATGCTGGTGGCCGCCCTGGCGGCCTGGCTGCTCCGTTCCTCGACGGTCCCGCTGGAGGTGACGGGCCTGGAGGTGGTCGCGCCGAAGAAGACGCAGGGATGCGGCGCGACCGTCAAGATCAAGGGCCTGCTGACCACCAACGGCTCGGCCGGGGAGATCCGCTACGAGTGGAAGCGGAGCGACCGCAAGGAGACGATCGAGCAGACCGACACCGTGGCGTCCGGGAAGACCTCGCACGAGGTGATCCTCCAGTGGGTGGTCAAGGGCGAGGGAAGTTTCAAGGGGACGGCCACTCTCCGGCTGCTCTCCCCGCTGCCCGGAGGCAAGAAGCTCCAGGACAAGGCGGCCTTCACCTTCAGGTGTTGACATATGACCATCAAGGTCAGCAATGCGCGACAAACCGGTTCTTACTACTCTGGCGGCCATGACCACGCAGACCCCCTCCGGCTGGTATCCCGATCCCTACGGTTCACCACAGTTGCGATGGTGGGACGGCAACCAGTGGACTGACGCCACCCACCCGACGGACGCCGCCGGGCAGGCCGCGCACCAGGCACCGCAGAGCGGGCCGTCGCCTCAGCCGGCGGGACCGCCACCGGGGTCCACGGGGCCGTGGAACCAGCCCCCCGCGCAGCAGCAACCGCAGGGGCCGTGGAACCAACCTCCCGCGCAGCAGCAGCCGCAGGGGCCGTGGAACCAACCTCCCGCGCAGCAGCAGCCGCAGGGGCCGTGGAACCAGCCCTCCGCCCAGCCGCAGGGGCCGGGGGCGCCCGAGGCCGGGCAGCCGCGCTGGGACGCCGGGACCACGATGCGGCTGCCCGCCGGGGAGTACGGCCTCCCGGCCGGCACGTCGCCGCGCAAGAGCAGCCCTTGGCCGTGGATCCTGGGCGGCGGCGGAGCGGTGATCGTGCTCATCGGGATCGTGGTCGCCGCCATGTTCCTGGTGAGCCCCGGGCGCAGGCCGGTCGCGAGCGAGTCCAGCCCGGCCCCGACGGTGACGTCGCAGGAGCCGACCTCCGAGCCGACACCCGAGCCGTCGCCTTCGCCGTCGCAGGAGGACCCGGACCGCACCACCGAGCTGCCCCAGCCACAGGACGGACGCCTCAAGGACCCGGTGACCGGCCTGTCCTACGAGTTCCCCGACTCACCGTGGGAGGTGCCCGACAGCGTCGGCGGCGGCCCGCTCGGGTTCACGTGGTCCAGCGCGGCCGTCGCCACCTCCCAGGAGAACTACGACGGCCAGGGCAACAACTGGCTCGGCAACATCTTCGCCGGCGAGCTTCCCGACAAGTTCGGCTACGACGGGGTCCAGAGCATGCAGGCGACCGCCGCGACCCTGCTGCACGCGACCGAGGAGACCTTCTACAGTCCCAGCCACCAGCGCAAGATCGTGCAGAACAAGGCCCTCAAGATCGACGGCAAGGACGCCTGGCTGCTCATGTTCGATCTGGACTTCTCCAAGGAGTCGGAGGCCAACGGCTGGAAGTGGAAGAAGGAACGGGGGGCCTTCGTGATCGTGGACCGGGGGGCGGGCGCGCGTCCGGGGCTGGTGTACGTGTCCGTGCCCGACAATCTGGACGTTTCACTGGCCAACCGAGTCGTCGACTCGCTCAAGCTCTCCTGAAGGGAGTACTACCCTGAAGGCTATGAGTGACCTGCTGGTCTGGATCGACTGTGAGATGACCGGGCTCGACCTCGGCCGTGACGCGCTTGTCGAGGTGGCCTGCGTGGTCACCGACGGTGAGCTGAATCAGCTGGACGAGGGCGTCGACGTGGTCATCAAGCCTCCGCCCGAGGCGCTGGAGCAGATGTCGGAGGTGGTCCGGGAGATGCACACCGCCTCCGGGCTGCTCGACGTGCTGGGCGGCGGTGTCACACTGGCCGAGGCAGAGGCCATGGTGCTCGACTACATCAAGAGCCACATCCCGGATCCGAAGAAGGCGCCGCTGTGCGGCAACTCCATCTCCACCGACCGCTCCTTCATCGCGCGCGACATGCCCGCCGTGGACATGTTCCTGCACTACCGCATGATCGACGTGTCGTCGGTGAAGGAGCTCGCCCGCCGGTGGTACCCACGGGTCTACTTCGCCGCACCCGAGAAGCAGGGCGGTCACCGGGCTCTGGCCGACATCACCGAGAGCATCCGCGAGCTGCGCTACTACCGCGCGGCGGTCTTCGTGGCCCAGCCCGGGCCCGACTCCCTCACCGCCCGCAAGCTGGCCGAGGGCGTCTCCAGCCCCGTCACCTGAGCACGTGCGGAACGGAGTGCGAAAAGACTCCTGAAAACCGCTACACTTTCCATGTGCTGCTGCGGCGGACATGGTGGGCGTAGCTCAGTTGGCAGAGCGCCAGGTTGTGGTCCTGGATGCCGGGGGTTCAAGTCCCCTCGCTCACCCCAGAGGAACGGCCGGTCCTACAGGACCGGCCGTTCTGTTTTTCCTCACTTTCGACTTACCCACCAAAGATGGATATTGCGGGTTATGCTCGCTGCTATCGCTACGCCGTAAGACCGGGGGTTTCGGCGACCTGACCGTGTTGCTGCCACGGAGGCCGTATGAGAGTCGACGACGCCCCGTTCGACGCAGAGCCCAGAGTCGAGACGGGCTTGAGCAGGCGCGAGACCGAAGTCATGGAGCTGATCGCCACAGGACGCTCCAACGGGCAGATCGCCCAGCACCTGTTCCTCAGCGAGAAGACCGTGAAGAACCACGTGAACCGGATCTACGCCAAGCTCGGCGCGGACTCCCGGGTGACCGCGATCGGCCTCTGGCTGGGACGGGCCGCCCGCGAGGATCCCCCGCGCCGGTGAGCGGGGCGGCCCCCGAGCGGGATCCGGTCCACCGCCGAGGTCCGCGTACGTGTCCGGGTCGATGATGATCTCCCTACGGAGTCCCTGGTCATCCATGACGGGATCACGGGTGCGCCTACGGCCACCGGCCGGGGGCGGGGCCTACCCGTCTAGGCCGACAGCTGCAGGTCCTGGGAGGCCTCCAGGGCCCGGCCGATGGCGGCCGCCCCCTCCGCCAGCTCCTCGGGGGTGACCGACAGGGCGGGCCGGAGCCGTACCGACCGCTCGCCGCAGGGCAGGACGAGCACGCCCTCCTCACGCCTGAGCCGGGTCACCAGGCGGTCGCGCTCGGCCGGATCCAGCAGGTCGAAGGCGCACATGAGGCCACGGCCCCGGGCGTTCTCCACCACCTCCGGGAAGCGGGCCTGGAGCTTCAGCAGCGAGGTGAGGAGGCCGTGGCCGAGCTCTCCGGCCCGCGCGATCAGGTCGTCGCGCTCGACGATCTCCAGTATCCGGCGGGAGCGGACCATGTCGACCAGGCCGCCGCCCCAGGTGGAGTTGATCCGGCCGCTGACCTGGAACACGTTGTCCGGCACCAGGTCGACCCGGCGGCCCGCCATGACCCCGCCGACCTGGATCTTCTTGGCGAAGGCCACGATGTCGGGACGGAGGCCGAGCTGCTGGTGGGCCCAGGGGGTGCCGGTGATCCCGGCGCCGGTCTGCACCTCGTCCATGACGAACAGCGCGTCGTTGTCGTGGCAGAGCTCCTCCATGGCCCGCAGGAACTCGGCCCGCATGTGGTTGTCGCCGCCCTCTCCCTGGATGGGCTCGGCGATGAAGCAGGCGATGTCGTGCGGGTGCCGCTCGAAGGCCGCCCGCGCCTGGGCCAGCGCCCGCTCCTCGGCCGCCTCGACGCCGCCGAAGTGGATGGCGGGCACCTCGATGCGGGGCCAGCCGAACGTCGGGAAGCGGTCGGTCTTGACCGGGTCGGTGTTGGTCAGTGAGAGGGTGTAGCCGCTGCGGCCGTGGAAGGCGCGGGTGAGGTGGAGCACCTTGGTGCCGAGCTCCGGGGGGCGGCCGGCCGCCTCGTTGCGCCGGCTCTTCCAGTCGAAGGCACACTTCAGGGCGTTCTCGACGGCCAGCGCGCCGCCCTCCACGAAGAACAGGTGCGGCAGCTCGGGGTCGCCGAGGACCCGGTTGAAGGTCTCGATGAAGTCGGCGAGGTGGCTGGTGTAGAGGTCGGAGTTGGCGGGCTTGTTCGCGGCGATCCGGCCGAGCAGGGCGAGGAAGTCCGGGTCGTCGTCGAACGGGTTCACACCCAGCGGCGCCGAGGCGAAGAAGGTGTAGAAGTCCAGGTAGCTCCGGCCGGTGCGGGCGTCGACGAGCCGGGATCCCCGGCTCCGTTCGAGGTCCAGCACCAGCCGGTAGCCGTCGACGAGTAGATGACGAGCGAGACGGCCGTGCACGTCCATGTCCCCTCCACAGTGAGTCGGACAGATGATTCCCCGCCAACAGGGCATCTATATGGAGACATTACGCACATGGGCCGATTTTTGTGAAGATTCTCCAGTGACTACGTGACACGCAGCTTCCCTGACGGTGACTACACGACGCGCGGGTTCCCCGACGGGCCCGCCCGGTGCGCGCCGAGCGACTTGACCCTGAAGGCCAGCGCGATCAGGGCGATGCCGTACACGATGGCCATGGTGCCGATGAGCCAGACGACGGCCAGCGCGCCCGAGCCCGGCCAGACGCACAGCAGGATGCCGAACAGCACCGACACCACGCCGCTGACAATGAACATCCACTCCCCCTCCATGGCCTTGCGCAGCCGGATCGCGGCCACGATCTCGATGAGACCGGTGACGATCGCCCAGCCCGCGATGACGTACAGCAGCGCCAGCGCGGTCATCCCCGGCCGGGCGAAGGCCAGGACGCCGGCCAGGATGCTGATGACGCCGTAGACGATCATCCATACCCGGGAGCCGCCGCGCCCGGAGCTGAACAGCGCGAACACACCGTTGACCACGGCATACGCGCCGAAGACGATGACCAGGGCGTAGATTGTGATCCCCGGCCAGACGATCGCCAGCAGACCGAACAGGATCGCGCACAGGCCCCGGACCAGATGCACCCACCAGGTGCGAGCCAGCTCTTCCATGTGCCCTCCTCGTGTGATCCATTCCTTTCCAGAAGATCGCCAACCCGAGACCTCAAAACGGTCAAATCGGGGATATCGTGCGTTCAGATCACGCAATCGCCAGGAGGAGTGCCGTGTCCCTTCGCGAGTCCGCCGCCGACATGCGAGATGAGCTGGTCCGTCTCCGCCACGCCCTGCACCGGCAGCCGGAGATCGGCCTCGACCTGCCCCGGACCCAGGAGAAGGTGCTGGCCGCCCTGTCGGGCCTGCCCCTGGAGGTACGGCTCGGCGAGCGGCTCAGCTCGGTCACGGCCGTGCTGCGCGGCGCCCGGCCGGGCCCGACCGTGCTGCTCCGGGGCGACATGGACGCCCTGCCGGTCTCCGAGCGCAGCGGCGCGGAGGTGACCTCGCAGGTGGACGGCCGGATGCACGCGTGCGGCCACGACCTGCACACCACCATGCTGGCCGGGGCGGCCCACCTGCTGTCGGCCCGGCGGGACCAGCTCGCCGGGAACGTGATCTTCATGTTCCAGCCGGGCGAGGAGGGGCAGGGCGGCGCGAAGATCATGATCGACGAGGGCGTGCTGGACGCGGCCGGCGAGCGCCCGGTCGCCGCCTACGCCCTGCACGTCATCAGCGCGGCGCTCCCCCAGGGGGTGTTCATCACCAAGGGCGGCCCCATGATGGCCGCCGCCGACAAGTTCGTCGTGACCGTGCGCGGCGCGGGCGGCCACGGCTCGGCGCCGCACCGGGCCAAGGACCCGATCCCCGTCGCGTGCGAGATGGTCACCGCGCTGCAGACCATGGTGACGCGGGGGTTCGACGTGTTCGACCCGGTGGTCGTCACCGTCGGCAGCTTCCACGCCGGCACCACCGACAACGTGATCCCGGACGAGGCCCGGTTCGAGGCGACGATCCGGTCGTTCTCCAGGACCTCCCACGAGCGGATCCAGGAGCGGGTGGTGACCCTGGTCAAGGGGATCGCCGCCGCCTACGGGCTGGAGGTGGAGGCCGACTACCAGGTGAGCTACCCGGTCACGGTCAACAACGGCGCCGAGGCCGACTTCGTCGGCGCGACCATCCGCGAGGTGTACGGCGAGCAGCGCTTCGTCGAGGCCCCCCAGCCGTTCACCGGATCGGAGGACTTCTCCTTCGTCGCCGACCGGATCCCGTCGGCGTTCGTGGCGCTCGGCGCGTGCCCCTCGGACACCGACGCGGGCAAGGCCGCCTACAACCACTCCCCCGAGGCGCGCTTCGACGACGCCGTGCTGCCCGACGGCGCCGCGCTCTACGCGGAGCTCGCGGTGCGCCGTCTCGGGCTCGTCCCGCTCTGCCCGCCGCAGTGACCCGGCCCGCCGGGCCACGGCGCCCGGCGCGTCACACCGCCGCGTAGACCACCAGTGACACCGCCACGTACTGGACCAGGTAGGCGGCGACGGTGAGGGCGTGGAAGACCTCGTGGAAGCCGAACCAGCGGGGGGAGGGGTCGGGGCGGCGCAGGCCGTACACGACTCCGCCCACCGTGTAGAGCAGCCCGCCCACGAAGACCAGGACCACCGCGGCCACCCCCGCGCCCGCCACCAGCTGGGGCAGCACGAAGACGGCCGTCCAGCCGAGGCCGATGTAGAGCGCGGTGGACAGCCAGCGGGGGGCGCCGGTCCACAGCACCCGGAACAGCACCCCGGCGACCGCGCCGGTCCAGATCACGCCGAGGACCGCCGCCCTGGCGGGGCCGTCCAGGGCGAGCATCGCGAACGGCGTGTAGGTCCCGGCGATGATGAGGTAGATGTTGGCGTGGTCCAGGCGCCGCAGCACCTCCCCGAGGCGCGGGGAGAGCGCGCCCCGGTGGTAGGTGGCCGAGATGCCGAAGAGCAGGCCCGAGGTGATCGCGTAGATCGCGGCGGCGAGCCGCGCCTGCAGCGTGGGGCCCAGCGCCACCAGGACGAATCCGGCGATGAGCGCGACGGGCAGGGCTCCGGCGTGCAGCCAGCCGCGGAGGCGTGGCTTGATCGACTCTGGGAGCGTGAGCCTCTCGGGAGCAGTCGTGGTCATAAACCTACGGTAGCGTAACTTACTTCACCGTAGGTTGTGATCTGTCCTACAGAACCGGCTCCCCCGACGCGCGGACAGCCCCGCCGGGCGGCCTCAGAGCGCCCGCAGGAAGCGCGCCGCGATGGGCGCGGCCGCCTCCGCGCCGCTCCCGCCGTTCTTCACCAGGACGGCGAAGGCGGTCTTGCCGTGGTAGCCGATGAACCAGGCGTGCTCCCGTCCGCCCCCTCCCACCTCGGCGGTCCCCGTCTTGCCCGCCGTACCGGCCGGGAAGGGGACGGCCGAGGCGGTGCCGGCCGTCACGACCTCCCGCATCATCGTGCGCAGGCCCGCGGCCACGCCCGGCGGCAGCGGGACCGCCTCGCCGGTCCGCACCGGCAGCCTCGCCATGATCGGCTGGTGCCAGGCGCCGTCCCGCACGGCGGCGGCGGCCAGGGCCATGCAGAGCGGGCTGGCCACCACGGAGTTCTGGCCGATGGCGTCGGAGCGGAGCCCGTCGAGGTCCGGGTGCGGTCTGATCTCGCCGCAGACCCCGGGACCCTTGAGGTCCTTGTTGAACCCGAACAGCTCGGCGGCCCGCACCAGGCCGCCGTCGGACAGCAGGCGGATCGACTGCTCGACGAAGGTCGTGTTGCAGGAGGCCGCGAAGGCGCCGCTCAGCGTGAGGGCCCCGGCGATGCCGGATCCTCCCGCGTTGGTGACCTCCTGGCCGTTCGGGGGCGTGTAGGTCGCCGGGCACGTCACCGGTGAGTCCGGGGTGAGGCCGCCGGCGAGCAGCGCGGCGGCGGTGACCACCTTGAACGTCGAGCCGACACCCCGGAACGCGCGTCCACCGCGGTGGACTCGCGCACCAGCCGGGTGAACCGGGCGATC
>NZ_JBSFPS010000164.1:0-22164 GCF_053588315.1 Streptosporangium sp. NPDC003464
GAGGGGTTCAAGGCGATGGCGCGGGCCGCGGGCCTGTATCGGCTGGGTTCTCTCGTTGGCGGCATTTGGGCAGGCGTGGTCACCGCACCGGCGCGGCTGTGGTCGCGGCGCCGGCGGCGTGGAAGGTGGCGATGGTGAACGTGTCTGTCAGGCGCCCCGCCGCGGTCGCGGGGCCGAGAGCGGCCGGGCCTCAGGGGGCGCCGCACGGGCGGCGCTCACCATGGCCGGGCCGCACCGCTGTCCTGGTCCGCCCGGCGCGGCCGGGCAGGGCGCCGGAGGCGATCCGGCCCTGGCAGGACTCCGATGAGCTTGGTGGTCTTTTTCGATCAGGCTGGGGGCGAGGAAGATCTTCTGAATGTTCTCTAAATGCCCTGACAGTGTCAATGGGGATAAATATTCTGATAGCGACGATAAATAAATGTATTTACTGGATGTCCTTAATTTCGCTGACTCCGACCGGTCATCCTGCCTTTCCGCCTTCGAGGTCCCCGGGCCGCCGCCTCCGGGCGCCCCGGGACCCGCGGACCGCGCGCCGCCACGCCCCCGCCCCGGCCAGGACGCCCCGCGCCGCCGGTGCGGCGGGCCGCCGGTTCCGGATACGTAAACCTTCCGATGCGCCGCACCGGGCCGGAAACCACAATCGGCCAGGTGGTCACGCCCTTCCCCGACGATCCGAGCCGCGTCGTCCTCCACCGGTGGACGGATCCGGTCCCGCACGAGAGCGGGCTGGCCGACTACCGCGATCCCTTCGACGGCACCGTCAGGACCTGGGAGTACCACCGCTGGACCGGCGAGGAACGGGACATCGGGTTCCCCGCGACGGAGCTGGTGCCGTCATGGACGGCGGACACCCCGCCGGGGACCTGGCTGGAGGTCGGGCTGCGGGCCCGGACCGTCTCCGGCGACCTCACCAAGTGGTACGTGATGGGCCGCTGGGCCGAGGGCGCCGGCGACATCCACCGGACCTCCCTGCCCGGCCAGGGCGACGAGGACGGCGACGTCGCGGTGGACACCTACGTCGCCACCCGGCCGGTCACCGCCTACCGGCTCAGGTTCACGCTGTACGGCTCGGGCGCGCGGGTCCGCCGGGCCGGGGTGATGGCCTCGGCGGTGCCCGTGCGGGCGACGGTGCCGGTGAGCCCGCCCGGTACGGCCGCGGGCGTGGAGCTGAACGTGCCGCGCCGGTCGCAGCACATCCACGCGGGGCACTTCCCCGAATGGGACGGCGGCGGGGAGAACTGGTGCAGCCCGGCCTCGATGAGCATGGTGCTCGCCTACTGGGAACGCGGCCCCCGCCAGGAGGAGCTGTCCTGGGTCACGCCGGGCGACCCCTGCCCGGCCGTGGACCACGCCGCCCGCGACATGTACGACCACAGCTACCAGGGCACCGGGAACTGGCCGTTCGGCGTCGCCTACGCCGGCCGGTACGGCATGGACGGCTTCGTCACCCGGCTGCGCTCGCTCGCCGAGCTGGAGCGCCTGGTCCACGCCGGGATCCCGGTGATCACCTCGCAGTCGTTCCGGGACCACGAGCTGCCCGGCGCGGGATACTCCACCGGCGGCCACATCATGGTCGTCGTCGGCTTCACCTCCGACGGCGACGTCATCGCCAACGACCCCGCCGCACCGGACGACGACACGGTGCGCCGGATCTACCCGCGGGCCGCGTTCGAGAACGTCTGGCTCCGCAGCTCCGGCAGCGGGGGGATCGTGCACATCGTCCACCCGCCCGGCTTCCCCCTGCCCCCTTCCGACGGCAACTGGTGATCATGCTGAACGACTCTCCCATCCGCCCCATCGACGTGGCCAGGGTGGACGACCGTCCGCTCTGGGTGGAGATCCTCGGGGAGGAGGTGTGGTGGGACGAGCCTCGTCCGCACGAGGGCGGGCGCAGGTGCGTGGTCCGGCGCGGGCCGGACGGCGTGCCCCGTGACGCGATCCCGCAGGGCTGGAACTCCCGCAACCGCCTCATCGAGTACGGCGGGCGCTCCTGGCGGCCGCTGCCGGACGGCCGGGTCGTCTTCACCAACTGGGCCGACCAGCGGATCTACCTGTACGGCGGGCGGCCCGGCCCGGCCGCCGGGGCCGGCGGGACGGCCGGCGAGGCCGGCGGCCCGACGGCCCCCCACGGCGACGACCGGCCGCTCCCCCTCACCCCCGACGACGGCGCCCGCTACGGCGACCTGTACCTGCCGCCGGGGCGCGAGGAGGTCTGGGCCGTCCGCGAGACCCACCCGGCCGCACCCGAGACCGGCGCGGCCGGGACCGGCGCCGGGGAGAACCCGGAGGACGGCGCCGGGTCCGGTCGGCGGCCGCTGCCCCGGCGGGACCTGGTGGCGGTGCCGCTGGACGGCGGGCCGGTGCGGGTCATCGCCACCGCCCAGCACTTCCTGACCAACCCCCGCCTCTCCCCGGACGGGACGCACGTCGCCTGGATCGGCTGGGACCACCCCGCCATGCCCTGGGACGGCACCGAGCTGTGCGTGGCCCCCCTGGACGCAGCAGGTACGGCCGGGCCGTACCGGGTCGTCGCCGGCGGCCCGCAGGAGTCGGTGATCCAGGCGGAGTGGCGCGACGACGGCGCGCTCTACGCGCTCACCGACCCGGACGGCTGGTGGAACCTGCACCTGGTCCCCCTCGACGGCTCCGGGGCCCGCAACCTGGCCCCGCTCCAGGAGGACTGCGGCGACGCCGTCTGGCGGCTGGGCAACACCTGGTTCGCGCTCGCGGGCGACCGGATCGTCCTGGTGCACGGCACCCCGGACCTGCGCCGCCTCGCCGTGCTGGACCCGGCCACCGGCGAGATGACCGACCTGGAGGCGCCGCCCACCTACTGGAACCCCACGGTCTCCACCGGCGGGGACCTGGTGGCGGGCGTGGCGGCCTCGCCGTACACGCCGTTCGAGGTCGTCACGGTGGACCTGCGCACCGGCGCGCACGCCGTGCTGTCCCCCGAGAAGGACCTGCCCGACCGCGACGCGCTGCCCGAGCCCGAGGCGGTGACCTTCGACGGCGTGCACGCCCACCTCTACCCGCCGCGCGGCGTGACCGGCCCCGCCCCGTATGTGATCTTCGTGCACGGCGGGCCGACCAGCGCCAGCACGATGGTCCTCGACGTGGAGATCGCCTACTTCACCAGCCGGGGCATCGGCGTGGCCGACGTCAACTACGGCGGTTCCACCGGCTACGGCCGCGCCTACCGGGAGCGGCTGCGCCACCAGTGGGGCGTGGTGGACGTGCGCGACTGCGAGACGGTGGCGCGGGGCCTGATCGACGCCGGGCGGGCGCACCCGTCGAAGGTCGCGATCCGGGGCGGCAGCGCGGGCGGCTGGACGTCCGTGGCCGCGCTGGTGCACAGCAAGGTCTTCCGCGGCGCGGTGGCCCACTACGCGATCACCGACCCGGAGGGCTGGGCGGCCGAGACCCACGACTTCGAGTCACGCTACCTCGACGGCCTGATCGGCCCGCTCCCCGAGACCCGGCAGCGCTACCTGGACCGCTCCCCCACCCTGCACGCCGCGGACGCCTCCGGCCCCGCGCTGCTCATGCACGGCCTGGAGGACGCGATCGTCGACCCGGTCCAGGCGGAGCGGTTCGCCGACGCGCTGGAGCGCGAGGGCACCCCGTGGGCCTACCTGACCTTCCCCGGCGAGCAGCACGGCTGGCGCCGGGAGGAGACCATCGTCGCCGTGCTGGAGGCCGAGCTGGCCTTCTACGGCCTGATCTTCGGGTTCCCGACGCCCGAGGTGCCGCCGCTTACCCTGCGGGGTATGCACTGATGATCCATCTTTTCTCGGGGGAGCTCCATCCATGAACGAGGTCGCACAGATCTGCTCGGACCTGATCAGGTTCGACACCACCAACCCCGGCTCCGGAGAACGCCCGGCGGCCGAACACGTCGCCGGGCTGCTGTCCGAGGTCGGCATCGAACCGGTGGTCTTCGAGTCGGCGAGGCACCGCACCAGCGTGGTCGCCCGCATCCCCGGCGACTCGCCCGACGCCCTGCTGGTCCACGGCCATCTGGACGTGGTCCCGGCCCAGCCCGCCGACTGGCGGGTGCACCCGTTCTCCGGGGAGATCGCCGACGGCTGCGTCTGGGGCCGGGGCGCGGTGGACATGAAGGGCACGCTGTCGATGACGCTCGCCCTGGTCCGCGACTGGGCCCGGCGCGGCGTGCGGCCGAAGCGGGACATCGTGCTGGCCTTCCTCGCCGACGAGGAGGCCACCGGCGAATACGGCTCGCGGTACGCGGCGACGCGGCACCGGGAGCTGTTCGACGGCTGCACCGAGGCGATCAGCGAGTCGGGCGGTTACAGCGTCCAGGCCCCGAACGCGCGGATCTACCCCGTCGCGGTGGGCGAGCGCGGCACCGCCTGGATGAAGCTCACCGCCCACGGCGTCGCGGGCCACGGCTCCCGGCCGCCGAAGGACAACGCGGTGGCCGAACTCTGCCACGCCCTGTCCAGGGTCGCCTCCTACCGGTGGCCGGTACGGCTGACCCCCGGGGTGGCGGCGCTGATCACAAGCCTGGCGGACATCCTCGGCGAGACCATCGACTACGACCGCCTGGAGGAGGAGGCCGAGCGGCTCGGCCAGGTCGGCGCGCTGTTCAAGGCGCAGATCCGCAACTCGGCGAACCCGACGATGCTGGAGGCGGGCTACAAGGTCAACGTGGTCCCCGGCACCGCCACCGCCCACGTGGACGGCCGTTTCCTGCCCGGTTACCGGGAGGAGTTCCTGGAGACGATCGACCGCCTGCTCGGCCCGAAGGTCACCCGCGAGTTCGTCAACATCGAGGACGCCCCCTCCGCGCCGCTGGACGCGCCGTTCTTCGGCCAGCTGTGCGACGCGCTCGTCGCCGAGGACCCGGCCGCGCGGCCGGTGCCGTACGTGATGTCGGGGGGCACGGACGCGAAGGCCTTCGCCGACATCGGCATCAAGGGCTACGGCTTCGCGCCCCTGATGCTCACCCCGGACCTGGACTACTACGGCATGTTCCACGGTGTGGACGAGCGCGTCCCCGTCGAGGGCCTGGAGTTCGGCGTGCGCGTCCTGGACCGCCTCCTCGCCTCCTGAGGACACTGAGGACACGACGGCGGGCCGCCCGGGGAAGGGCGGCCCGCCGTCACATCATGCCGGGGGTGGCCGGCGTCCGGATCGGCCCGGTCATGCCGGGGGGACGATGTCGTCGGCCCGGTCATGCCGGGGGTGGGCGACGTCCGGGTCTACTCCCAGCCGTCGGCGCCGCCACCCGCGCGACCGGCGTCCCGTCCCGGCCGGATGGTCCCGGCGGGCGCGTCGGCGAGGTGGATCCGAAGGTCCCGGCTGCTCATGTGCCAACTCCTCTGCTCGGCGATGGTCGGACTGCTGCCCTACCCGACATCGCGGCGGTAAACAGGTTATTTGACAAAATGTCATCCGCCGCCGATCAAGAATAAGGTCTCTCCCGGCTCAGCGGGGCTTTTTCCTATCAGTTCATACCGGTCCGCAGTCGCCTCGATCGCCCGGCCGTCCAGCCTCATGGCGCCGGTGAGAACCCTCGCCCGGTCGGAGCCGACCGCGCGGGCCCGCGCAGGTGACGGGCGGGCCCGCGCCGCCGCGCGCCGGGCGGCCGGCACCCGCGGGGGCCGGGCCGGCGACCGGCGCCACCCGCTTTCCAATGACCGATATGCCGCCCTCTCCGCTTTTCCGGATATACAGGCGATTGATCTTGACTGACAACCGGTCCGGCCCGCGGATCAGCGGACGAGGGGGACCTTCGTGGCGTGCGCCATGCTGGGCCTGGCGGAGGCCCCGCCGGCCGCGCGGGCCGGCCGGCGGCGCGGGCCCCTAGCGCAGCTTGGGGTCCAGGGCGTCGCGGACGACGTCGCCCAGGAGCAGGAAGCTGAGCACCGTCGCGGTGAGGAACAGCGACGGGAAGACGAGCAGGTGGGGGTATTCGGCGAAGTATGCCTGGGCGACGTTGAGCTGCAGGCCCCAGGAGACCTCGGGATACTGCAGGCCGACGCCCAGGTAGTCGAGGGTGGCCTCGCCGGCGATGACGTTGCCCACGTTGAGCATGGCCACCACGAAGACCGGGGCGACCGCGTTGGGCAGGATGTGCTTGAACATGATCCGCCCGTCGCCCGCCCCGAGCATCCGGGCGGCGGCCACGAAGTCCATGTCGCGGACCGCGATCACCTGGGCGCGCATGAGACGGGTCATCGTGGTCCAGCCCAGCACGACCAGCACCAGGGTCATCGCCCAGACGCCGTGGTCGGGGAAGGCGATCAGGATCACGGTCGCCCCCAGGACGAACGGGATGCCGAAGAACACGTCCGTGAGGCGGGAGATGAACGCGTCTATCCAGCCGCCGTAGTAGCCGGCGAGCAGGCCGAGCACGACCGAGATGAGCAGGGCGAAGACCGTCACCGCGAGGCCGATCAGGACGGAGGCCCGGGTGCCGTGCACGATCTGCGACCAGTATTCGCAGCCCTGCAGGTCGTAGCCGAACACCGCGCCGCCCGGGCCCTGCTTCGACATCCGCAGGTTGCAGCCCTGGTTGGGGCCGAGGCCGGTGAACAGGCCGGGGAAGAGGGCCATCGCGACGGCGACCACGAGGATCACCATCGAGAACCAGAAGATCACCCGGTGGCGCAGCTCCAGCCAGGCGTCGTACCAGAGGGAGCCGGGCCGGCTCTTGACGGTCTCGGCCTCTGCGACCTGCATCTCAACCACGGCGGATCCTCGGGTCCAGCACGCCGTACAGGAGGTCGACGAGCAGGTTGACCAGGATGAAGATCATCACGAGCACGGTGACGATGCCCACGACGACGGGGCCCTCCTGGAGCTGGATGGACTGGAAGACCTGCTGGCCGATGCCCGGCAGGTTGAAGATGCCCTCGGTGACCACCGCGCCGGCCATCAGGTTGCCGAAGTCCACTCCGAGGAAGGTGACCACCGGGATCAGCGAGTTGCGCAGCGCGTGCCTGCCGATCACCCGCCTGCGGCGCAGCCCCTTGGCGCGGGCCGTGCGGACGTAGTCGGCCCGCATGTTCTCGATCAGGCTGGTACGGGTCAGCCGCGCCACGTAGGCCAGCCCGAAGGAGCCCAGCACCATGCCGGGCAGCAGGTAGCTGACCGGCCATCCCTCGTCCACGCCCGCGGTCGGGAACAGCGCGAGGTTCAGGCCCAGCATGATCTGCGCGGTGTAGCCGACGACGAAGACCGGGACCGCGATGACGAAGGTGGTCCCGGCCAGCACCGCGGTGTCGGCGATCCCGCCGCGGCGCAGCCCGGCGATCACGCCGAGGCCGATGCCGACCACCAGCTCGAAGATCCAGGCGGTGACGGCGAGCTGGGCGGTCACCGCCCAGCGTCCCTGGAGCAGCTCGCTGACCGGCTGCCCGGTGAAGGTCTCCCCCAGGTCGCCCTGGACGGCGTTCAGCATGTAGATGCCGTACTGGACGATCAGCGGGTCGTTGAGGTGGTAGCGCTCCCGGAGCGTGTGGAGGACCTCGTCGGGCAGGGGCTTGTCCCCCGCCAGCGCCACGATCGGGTCGCCCGGCAGGGCGAAGACCATCGCGTAGATCAGGAACGTGGTGACGAAGAAGACCGGGACGGCCTGGAGCAGCCGCTGGACCGCGTATTTCACGTCCCCGCCTCACGGGGAGACCCCGGGGCGGCGCGCCCCGGGGTCACGTGTGCCTCGTTGATCAACTACTTCACCGTGATCGTGTCGAGGTTCGGGCTGTAGGCGTCGATCTGGACGTCACTGATCTTGTCGGAGTATCCGGCCTGGTCCTGCCAGTTCCACAGCGGGGCCATCGGCATCTCGCTGAGCGCCAGGTCCTCGGCCTTCTGGTAGAGCGGGATGCTGGCCTCCATGCTGGCGGCGGAGTTGGCCTGGTCGAGCAGGTCGTTGAACTCCTTGCTCTCCCAGCCCATCCGGTTGCCCTCGCCCCACATCGGCTGCAGGTAGTTCTGCGGGCTCGGGTAGTCCATCACCCAGTTGTTGCGGTACGGCCCGTCCTGCTTGTGCGCGCGGAGCGTGGACAGGTAGTCGGCCGCCGGGATCTTGCGGAACTGGATGTCGGCGATCCCGAGGTTGTCCTTGAGCTGGTTGGCCACCGCGGTCATCCACTGCTCGTAGCTGGGGTCGGCGTTGGAGAAGTAGAGGTTCATCGTGCCGCTGAACCCGCCGGCCTTGTCGAACAGCGCCTTGGCCTTCGCCTTGTCGAAGACGCACGGCTCGCCGCAGGCGTTCTCCCGGTAGCCCGGCACCAGGGGCGCCACCAACGAGCCCATCGGCTTGAAGGCGCCGTTGAAGACCGCGTCCACGATCGCCTGGCGGTCGATGGCCATCGAGACGGCCTTGCGCAGGTCGGCGTTCTGGAAGCGCTTGTCGTAGACCGGGAAGCCCAGGTAGTCCATGGTCCCGCTCGGCGTGGGCACGAACCGGTCGCCGAGCAGCCGCTTGGCCTCCGACGTGCTCGCCGGCGGGATCGTCTGGATCAGGTCCACCTTGCCGGCCCGCAGGTCCACGTAGGCGGTGTCACGGCTCTCGTAGATCTTGAAGTTGACCGCGGCGGATTTGGCGGGACGGGGCCCGGCGTAGCCGTCGAACTTCTTCACCCTGATCTTCTGGTTGTGCACCCACTCGCCGTCCAGCGCGAAGGGGCCGTTGCCGATCGGCTTGGCGTCGTAGGCCTTGAGGTCGGCGAAGGCGGCCTTGGGCATCGGGGCGAAGCCGGTGTAGGCCAGCGTGATCGGGAACTGGCTGAACGGCGCGGTCAGTGTCACCTCAAGGGTGGTGGCGTCCACGACCTTCAGCCCGCTCAGCTTGTCGGTCGTGGGCTTGGGCGCCTCCTCCGAACCCTCGGGGGTCTCGGGGTTCAGCTTGTCGTAGCCCTCGATGTTCTCGAAGTAGTAGTTGTTGGTCCACGCGTTGGGACCGTAGGCCGCGGCGTTCCACGCGTCGGCGAAGCTCTCGGCGGTCACCGGCTCGCCGTTGTGGAACTTCTGCCCCGGCTTGAGCTTGATCGTCCAGACCTTCTGGTCCTCGCTGGTCACCGACTCGGCGGCCCGCATCTGCGGCTGACCCTTGGCGTCGATGAACACCGGCAGGTCGAACAGCGCCTGCAGCACGGTGATCGAGTAGCTGCTGGAGGTGTTGCCGGGGGTGAGGTGGTCCGGCTCCGTCAGCCCGACGGAGAACTCCTTCGCGCCCTGCTGCCCACCGGCGCCCGGGGCCGGGGATCCGCCGCACGCGCTCACCGCGAGCATCGTCGCCAGGAGGAGGGCGGAGCCCCGCGTCCTCGTCAAGACCGTCACTGTGTTCCTCCAGGGGGTGTTGCGGGAGAGGGTAAAGACGGTTGCAAGGCAAGGCATCGGATAATTTACGTATTCCCTACCCCGGTCGGCTTGGGGCACCCTGTGCACGGAGGAGACCATGGACCAGATCACCCTGAGCCCGCGCCACCTCCATGCGTTCACCGAGGTGGGCTTCCAGGTCGCCGGGCGCGGTGGCGCCTGCGCCGCGATGCGCGCCCTGCGCGAGGTCATCGCGCTGGAGGCCTACGAGTTCGTCGCCTACGACCCGGCCACCGGGCGGCACCGCAGCCTGGTCTCCGACGGCTACGCGCGGGTGGACGGCGACGCCGCCGAGGAGTATGTCCGGCTCGACCCCTACCGCCGGGCCATGGACTCCCGGGTGCCGCTGACCATGGGCGCCCCGGGGACCGAGCGCTACTTCCGCCGCCATCTGGAGCCGTACGGCTGGCGGGCCGGGCTGACCACCCCGCTGTTCCTGGCCGAGGGCCGCTACACCGGCCTGCTCCACCTGAACGCCCGCGACCCCGAGGCGTTCTCCGCCGAGACCAGCACGCTGATCAGTGCCGTCTCCCCCACCCTGGCGCACGTCACCGACCTGAGCCGCTGCGTGATCGACCCTGTCGGCCTGCCGCCGGGCTTCCACGCGGCGGCCTTCGACCGCAGCGGCACTCGCAGGGACGTCGCCGGCGCCCCGGCCTCGGAGGCCGTCGCCGCCGAGCCGGCCATGGCGGAGCTGGCCAGGGAGTTCATCGACTCCCGCGAGCTCAACCGGCGCGGGCTCTGGCTCGACGGGACCGGGCGGTGGCGGGAGGTGCGGCTGCTGCGCGCCGGGGTCGGGCCGCACGGCGCCATCCAGGGCGCGGTGGTCGCCGAGCGCGCGTGCGCCCTGCCGTACGAGCTGACGGGCCGGGAGATCGAGGTGATCACGCGGGTCGCGCTCGGCGACTCCAACCCGCAGATCGCCGCGGCCCTGGTGCTGAGCGTCCGCACCGTCACCACCCACCTGGAGCACATCTTCGCCAAGCTCGGCTGCGAGAGCCGGACCCGGCTGACCACCAAGGCCCTCGCCGAGGGCCTGTGCCGGCTGCTGGTCTGACCCCGGGGCGTGGGCCGCCCGTCCCCGGGGACGGGGACGCCCCGTGCCGCGGGACCGGGACACCCCGGACCGCGGACTCCCGTGCCGTCCGCCCCGGGCGGCGGGTGCCCCGGGCGGGGCCCGGTCCTCATCGGGCGCCGGCCAGCCGGCCCGCCGGCACCGCGGCCGTCTCCAGCACGAGCTCGAACCAGACCATGTTGGTCCCCGCCTCCCGGACCAGGCCCCAGCGGTGCGACAGCGCCTCCAGCAGGGGCAGGCCCCGGCCGCCGGTGGCGTCGGCCGGGGCGTGACACCCGCAGGGGGCGTTCGGCGAGCCCTCGTCCTGGATGCGGACCCGCACCGCCTCCGGCGAGCAGGCGACGGTGACGGTGAAGGCCCCGCCGTCCCCTGATCGGGAGTGGAGCACCGCGTTGGTGGCGATCTCACTGGTCAGCAGCACGCAGTCGTCGTGGAGCGGATGGTCCCGGCCCAAGGTCGTCGAGACCAGCCGCCGGGCCCGTGCCACCTGGTCGGCAGAGCCCGCCAGGCGGAGGATCCATTCGCTGCCGTCATGCTCCCACGAGTCCATCCGGCCCCCTCCGATGCTGTCCGCGCCTCTGGAGGACGCGGGGCTCGGGAAGGTAGATGTCTCACAAAAGTATGAATGGGATCACTTACCGGATAGGCAGGTCGGACTTGCCGGCCGGGCCTGGGCCTGCGTGCCCGCACCTGCCGCCCCGTGCGGTCCCATCAGTCACAGGCGGTGCCAGCGCGCCTGGAAGAAACAGTAGGCCGCGAACAGCAGCAGGCCGATGGCGATGACGCCGAGGAGCCACGGCCCGGCGGGGGTGTCGGCCAGCGCGCGCAGCGTCGAGTCGACGCCCTTGGCCTTGTCGGGATCGTAGGTGAGCGCCGCCTGGATGACGAAGACCCCGGCGACCGCGGCGATCACGCCACGGGCGAGGTATCCGGCCATGCCGAGCTTCTCGGCGAGCTCGCGCGCCTTCGGGGGCATCTCGCCGGTGCGCAGGTCCTCCAGGAACCTCTTCTTCCAGCCCTTGTGGATCCAGTAGGCCCCCAGGGCGATCAGGCCCAGCCCGACGAGGCCGACGATGATCTGCCCGCCGGGCAGGTCCATCAGCTTGGCGGTGAGGTCCTTGGAGCTCTTGTCGGTCGAGCTGCCCGCGTCGCCCCGCAGCAGCAGGCTGAGCAGCGTCGCCACGATCAGCGCGTAGACCGCCGTGTGCGCCGCCGCCTCGACCCGCTTCTTGGTCTCGCCGCGGCCGATGACCGCCTCCGAGAACTGCCAGACGGTCAGCGCGGCGAAGCCGAGGACCATCAGCCAGAGCAGCACGGTGCCGAACGGCTGCTCGGCCACCATCTCGACCGCGCCGGTCTTGTCGGCCTCCTTGCCTCCGCTCCCGCCGCCGAAGGCGATCTGCAGGGCCAGGAACCCGATCAGCCCGTAGAGGACGCCGCGGCAGGCCAGTCCGAGCCGGGCCAGCCTGTCCAACGTCCGACTGTTCGCCGCTCTGCGCGCGGCGCCTTCCACCTGAGCGCTTCTCATGGCAATGCGCTCTTACCGGTTGAAGTGGAGATAAACCTAGCCTTCCGGCATGGCGTCCAGGCGCCGCAGGATGACCCCCTCGCGCAGCGCCCACGGGCACACCTCCAGCTCCCCCACCCCGAACAGGTCCATCGTGGCGTCGGCGACGATCGCCCCGGCCGGCAGCTGCGGGGCCCGGCCGTCCGAGACCCCGGGCAGCTCCGCCCGCTCCCGCACGTCCATCTTGGCCAGCCGGTCGGCCCACTCGGTCAGGTCGGCGTGCCTGAGCACCCGGCGGACGTCCGAGCCCTCCTGCGAGGGCGCCGCCCCGGCGATCCTGGCCAGCTGCCTGAACGTCTTGGACGTCGCCACCGCGTGGTCGGCCCGGCCGTACCGCGCCACCTCGCCCACCGTGCGGGCGATCTCGGCCCGCACGTGCCTGCGCAGCGCCCGCGCCTCGTCGGCCGGGGGCGGGTCGGCGGTGAACCAGTCACGGGTGAGCCGCCCGGCCCCCAGCGGCAGCGACACCGCCACGTCCGGCTGCTCGTCGATCCCCGAGGCGATCTCCAGCGACCCTCCGCCGATGTCCAGCACCAGCAGCCGCCCCGACGACCATCCGAACCACCGCCGCACGGCCAGGAACGTCAGCCTCGCCTCGTCCTGGCCGGACAGCACCTCGATGTCCGCCCCGGAGCCGGCCTTGATCCCTTCGAGCACCTCTTCACCGTTGACCGCCTCCCTGACCGCAGAGGTCGCGAAGGCCATGAGGTCCTCGACCCCCTTGTCCTCGGCGAGCCGCACGGCCTTCTCGACGAACTCCCGCAGCCGCGCGGCGCCCCGCTCGGAGAGCCGGTGGCCCTCCTCCATGTGCTCGGCGAGCCTCAACTCCTCCTTGTGGGAGTACGCGGGCAGCGGCCGAGCCCCCCGGTGGGCGTCCATCACCAGCAGATGCACCGTATTGGAACCAATGTCGAGAACACCCAGTCGCATGGGTCGAAGTTACTACCGTTCCCGAGCGCCCCCGCCCGCCGTCCGGCGGGAGCCGTCCGCCCGTCCGCCCGCCGTTCTCGTCATGCCGCCCCATGGCGCATGTCATGGACACGGGCCGCTCTTCCCGCGCCGACCTCGGCACGCCGGACCGGCCCGAGGTGGGATACGCCGAACGCCCTACGGGTACAAAATATCCGAAAACGGAAGAAAGGGGCGAATATGAGCAAACCGCGCGGGCCGACCATAGGGCTCCTGGGCTCCTACGGTGGCCGCAACGTAGGGGACGAGGCCATCCTCACCAGCATTCTCGACAGCATCCGGAAAGGCCGTCCCGACGCCTTGACGGTGGTGTTCTCCCGGACTCCCGAGCACACCCGCGTCCACCATCGGGGGATCGAGGTGGTCGGCTGGGAGGGGGTCAGCCGCGAACCGGCCTCCCAGATCGTGAGCCGCCTGGACGTACTGGTCCTCGGCGGCGGCGGCATCCTCTACGACACCGAGGCCCGCCGCTACCTGCGGCTCGCCCGGCTGGCCCACGAGCAGAACGTCCCGGTCTTCACCTACGCGCTGGGCGCCGGGCCGCTCACCGACCGCCTGGACTGCATGCTGGTGCGGGAGACGCTCAACGACAGCACCACGATCACCGTCCGCGACGAGGAGTCCCGGCTGGTGCTGGAGGAGGCCGGGGTGATGAGCGCGATCACGGTCACCGCCGACCCGGCGCTCCTGCTCGAACAGGAGGAGTTCGGCCACGACCTGCTCCGCGCCGAGGGGGTGCCCGAGCGGGTCCGGCTGGTCGGCATGAGCGTGCGCGAGCCCGGCCGCGCCGCCGAGCACCTGGACGTGCAGGGCTACCACGAGCTGCTCGCCCACGTGGGCGACTTCCTGGTCCGCCGGCTCGACGCCTACATCGTCTTCGTCCCGATGGAGCGGGACGACATACGGCACTCCCACGCGGTGCTGTCCCACATGAACGCCGCCGACCGCTGCCGCGTGCTGCACGGAAACTACCGGCCACGCCAGATCCTCGGCCTGATACGGCACCTGGACCTCGTGGTCGGCATGCGGCTGCACTTCCTGATCTTCGCCGCGCTGCAGGGGGTGCCGTTGCTGCCGCTGCCCTACGCCGGGAAGGTGTTCGACTTCGCCCAGCAGCTGGGAGCGCCGGCCCTCAGCGGCGTCGTCAGGGAGGCCGCCGGTCCGCTGCTGGCGGAGGTCGACAGGGTGTGGGACGAGCGGCCCGCGCACACCGAGCGGATCAACGCCCGCACCCCGGCCCTGCGCGCCCGCGCCGCCGCGACGGCCGAGCACCTGCTGGCACAGCTCGAACTCATCTCGCCGCGCACGTCCGTCTGGGACCGGAGCGCGTAGGGGGACGGGGGGGGGAACGGACAGGGGAGGCGGAGAACCGGAGGGAGCGCGGAGGACCGAGCGGAGGGAGCCTCCCGAGCCAGGACCGAGCGAACCGGGGAGCACCAGAGATGAGCCGGCCGCCACCGCAGCAGCCAAGGGGCGTCCCGCCGACGAAGGCGATGTGGGCGCCCCTGCGCCGCCGACTGTTCCGCGCGCTGTGGATCGCCCAGCTCGTGGCCAACACGGGCACGTGGATGCAGACCGTCGGCGCGCAGTGGCTCATGGGCGACCTGGGCGGCGACGCGCTGGACATCGCCCTGGTGCAGACCGCCACCGCGCTCCCGATCTTCCTGCTCGTCGTCCCGGCCGGGGCGCTGGGCGACATCCTCGACCGGCGCCGTCTGCTGCTGGTCAGCCAGGTGCTCACTTTCGCCGGCGCGGCCGCCCTCGCGGTGCTCACCGCCGCCGACGCCGTGACGCGGCCGCTCCTGCTCACCCTGACCGGCTTGATGGCCGTCGGGCAGGCCTTCGCCGTGCCCACCTTCCAGGCCATCCAGCCCGAGCTCGTCAGCCTGGACGAGATCCCGCAGGCCGCGCTGCTCAACGGCGCCAACGGCAACGTGGCACGGGCCATCGGGCCCGCGCTCGGCGGTGCGCTCATCTCCGTCGCGGGGCCGGAGGCGACGTTCGCCCTCAACGCGCTGTCCTTCCTCGGCGTCATGCTGGTGCTGTACGTCTGGAAGCGGCCACCCGACCACCGCCCCCTGGGCGCCGAGCACATCCGCGACGCGATCCGCGCGGGCGCGCGCTACGTCCGCAGCGCCCCGGAGTTCGCCGCGGTCCTGTGGTGCTCGGTGATGTTCACCTTCTGCGCCAGCGGGATGTGGGCCCTGCTGCCCGCCCTCGCCCGCGGCCCGCTCGGTCTCGGCGCCGGAGGTTACGGCGTGCTGCTGGCCGGGGTCGGCGCTGGCGCCGTCGCGGGCGCGTTCGCCCTCCCCGTGGCCCGCGGACGGATGGGGCCCAACACGGTCGTGGCCGGTTCGACGATCTGCTACGCCCTGGCGATGGCCGTCATCAGCACGGTCGAGGCCGTGCCGGTCGTCATCGCCGCCCTGGTGGCGGCCGGCCTGGCCTGGATCGCCGTCCTGTCGACGCTGAACGCCGCGGCCCAGCTCCTGCTGCCGGAGTGGGCGCGCGCGCGGTCGCTGGCCTACTACCAGCTGGTGTTCATGGGCGGGCAGGCGGTGGGGGCGCTGGTGTGGGGGCTGGTGGCCGAGAGCCTGTCCCTGCGGGCGGCCTTCCTGGTCCCGGCCGCCGTGCTGATCCTGAGCACGCCGATCGGCGTGCTGCGGGTGCCGCTGCCGACGGCGCGCTTCGACATGCGCCAGGTGCGCCACTATCCCGAGCCGCCCAGCGACATGGAGCACAACAGGGGACCGCTGCTGGTGGTGGTCGAATGGCACGTCGACCCGGCGAACGCCGAGGCGTTCCTGCAGGTGATGCAGCAGATCGGCCGGGCACGGCGGCGCACCGGGGCGACGATGTGGAGCCTCTTCGAGGACATGGAGGAGCCGACCCTCTACGTCGAGACCTTCACCATCCAGACCGCGCACGAGCATCTGCGCCAGCACGTCGAACGGGGCACGGCCAGGGACCAGGAACTGGACCTGCAGGCGCTGCGCCTGGTCATGGAGGGCACCTATCCGGAGGTGCGCCACCTGATCTGGGCCTACGCGCCCACGCCGGGTCAGGAGACGAAGGAGCCGGAGCTCAGGTCGATCGTGTCGCTGCTGCGCCCCCGCTGACGGCGGCCGCGCCGGGGCGCGGGCAACCGTCCCGCAAGCGCCGGTCAAGCGGCCCCGCCGACAATCGGCCCGCCGATCGCCGCCGCCCGGCACCCCCGCCGGACGGCGCCGTCGATCGCCCGACGATCCCGAGAGGCGAGGATGATGAGAGCACTGGGCTGGGCCGGCGTGATCACCGGCACGGCGATGACACTGGCCGGCCTGTACGGCATGGCCGTCATCCCGACCACCGATCTCCGCCTGCCGGCCTGGGCGGTGCCGCTCTTCGTCGTCGGGCTGCTGCTGGAGATCGGCGCCGCGACGGTGCTGTTCCACGCCTACTTCGACCGGATGTGGGAGCGTTCCGTGCAGGCCGTCCCCGGCGGGGGCTCCCCCGGCAGGCTCCTGTCCTCCATCGGCGTCCTGACCGGCGAGGACGGCCTGCTGACCGGCGGCCTGCCCGCCGAGGCGGACATCCTGGCGATGGCCGACACGGGCATGACCGTCAACGACTCCCCGGTCGCGCAGTTCCGGCTGGAGGTCCGGACGGGCACCGCCGAGCCGTACGTCGTCGACCATCGTCAGACACTGCCCAGGCTGCCGGCCGGCGCGGTGCTGCCGGGCCGCAGGGTGCCGGTCCGGGTCGACCCCGCGGACGCCCGGCGGCTCGCCATCGACTGGGCGGCGCTGTGAGCGCGGGCGACGGGGCCGGATCTCCCCGTTCCCCGGGCCGTCGCCCTCCCCCGCTCTACGATGGTGCGATGCACGCGGAACTTCTGGCCGCGCTGGAGCCGGTCTGCCGGGACCTGCGCACGGGCTGCGCCGTACCCCCTGACATCCGTGAGGCCCACGCCGACCCGGGCCGCTGGGAGGGGCTGGCCTGCGCCATGTTCTACGGCCCCGACGGCAGCGGGCAGGAGGTCTCCGTGGTGCTCGGCGAGGATCCGGCCGAGCAGGTGGCCCGGCTCGCGGACCAGGTGCAGGAGTGGGCGGTGGAGGCGTTGTGGGCGGCGGGCCTGCCCGCGGTGTGGCCGCACTGCCCGGCACACCCTGATTCACACCCCCTGCTGGCCAGGGCGGAGCGCGGCCAGGCGGCGTGGTTCTGCCCGCACACCGGTGAGCTGGTCACCCCCGTCGGGCTGCTGCCCGCCCGCACGCCGCCGGAGGGACCGCGGCCCGCGGCGCCCGGACAACCATGATCTCCAAGAATCGGCGCATACTTACAGGGTAGGAAGCACCAGGATCGGGCCGACAGCTCCGCGATCTCACCGGAGCCCGACCGTCCCGCCCGGCGGGGCCGGCGTCGAGCACGCCCGGCTCGCGCGCTTCTCCATGACGGGACACGGGCGGGAGCGCGGTGCCGAAGGAGGAGCAATGATCCATGACGACACGTCCACCCCGGACCAGCCGGTGAGCGTTGAGACCGGAGGCCCCGCCGACGACTTCCCGATCGAGGACTCGGAGTGGCCGGCACCGCTCGCGCAGTCGCCCGACGCCCAGCCCGAGGGAGACCCCGACGCCGGCAGGCAGCACGACTGGCTGCCGCGCAGAGCGCAGTCGCCGGACGACATGGAGTGATCCCGGGGCGACGCGGCAGCGGACCGATCCGGGAGGAGTGACATGAGCGCGGTCCCCCAGATTGTGATCTTCGACGTCAACGAGACGCTCAGCGACATGGCGCCGATGCGTGCCCGCTTCGAGGAGGTGGGGGCGCCCGGGCATCTGATGCCCACCTGGTTCGCGGGCGTACTGCGCGACGGGTTCGCGCTGACCGCGGCAGGCGGTTACGCCGAGTTCGCCCAGGTCGCCGCCGATGTGCTCAGGGAGCTGCTCGCCGCCACGCCCGGCTGGCACGGCGACCCGGACGGCGCGGCCGCGCACGTGCTGGACGGGCTGGCCGGGCTGAAGGTGCATCCGGACGTCCCGGACGGGATGCGGATGCTCCGCGAGGCGGGGATCCGGATGTTCACCCTGACCAACGGCGCCGCGTCGACGACCGAAGGCCTGCTGGCACGGGAGGGGCTCCTCGACCTGGTCGAGGAGCGGCTGGACGTGCACGGCCCCCGGGCGTGGAAACCCGCCGCGACCGCCTACCTGTACGCGGTCGGCCGCGCCGGAGTCCATCCTGACCAGGCCGTCCTGGTCGCCGTGCACCCGTGGGACATCGACGGCGCGCAACGGGCCGGGCTCGTCGGGGCCTGGCTGGACCGGCACGGCACGCCGTACCCGGGCGTGATGACCGCCCCGCACCTCAGCGCCCCGGACCTCGTCAGCCTGGCCGGGCGCTGGCAGAACCCCTGACCGTCCGAAGGCTCCGCCGGCGTCCCCGGCCGTGCCGTCCGGCGGGCGGTCGGCCGGGGCGTCGGACGGGGCCGTACTCGGCGGCGCCGATGCCGCCGTCCGGTCCGATCTCCGCGCTGCCGCGACCCCGGGCTTTCGAAATCAACGGCTACCAGCCTTCACCATTTCCGTTTCCGTTGCCGTTGTCCTCGCCGTTGCCATTCCCGTTTCCGTTGTCCTCGCCGTTTCCGTTGCCGTTGTCCTCACCGTTGCCGTTGTCGTCCGTCCACTGCCCTCTCTCGTCGCACCCCTCGTGATTCCAGCCTTGTTCGTAGCCTATGTAGTAGCCGTACTCGAAGTCCGGCAGGCCCGAGTCCCCGTGGCCCTGCGGGTTGGGAGCGATGCAGCGATGGCCGTCGAGCTGGCCCTGAGTGATGCCCGGCTGGCAGCCGTGGCCCCTCGTCTCGCACGGGTCCTGCGGCTCCGCCGGGGCTGCCACCTCTGGATCCACTCGGAGCGGGGCGGCCAGGGCCTCCGCGGCGAAGCCCTGAGGGATCGCGAGGGAGGCGGCGAGTGCCGGCCCGACGATGAGTGAGTATTTACCAAACATGACTGCTCCTTTCCGGCAAATAACAGAGTATTTGCCTCGATCCGGAGAGGCATTCATGAGCGCAAGCGGGGGATACCCTTTCACATACAGCAAATAGCTACACAAGGTATAAACCATCTCAAATGCCATCAAAAGAGATCACCCTCGGTCCGTCGACGGCCCGAGCCGATGATCTGCTTATGGCGGAGAATTACCCTTAGGGATTTCCGGCCGATTTCCCCACATGCCCGCGTTCTTGCGGGTGAGCAGGCTCATACCGCCGACCAGCGGGACCCACCGGAGTGACGCGGCCGGCCATGAGCGCGCTCCACGGTGGGGTTCCGACCGGGAGCACGCCGCATGGCCGGCCGTCTCTCAAGCGCCGGACCTCACGTGGGCGTCCGTGCCGTCATGGCCGCCCAGGGGCCGACCACCCGTGATCACGGAGCTCGACCCCGGCTGTTTCACGAGGTCACCGTGAGGCCGCCGGTGCAGCGCCCAGATCACCAGGGCGGCGGTGGCGTAGCCGGCGCCGAGCACACTCGCGGCGGCCCACCCGGCGGCATCGTAGGCCCAGGTGGTGGTCACGGCGCCGAGACCGGAGCCGAGGGAGTAGAAGACCATGTAGGCGCCGATGGTGCCGCTGGCCCGGTCGGGGCGGGCCGCGGTGATGAGCTGCTGGCTGGTGACGTGCACGGCTTGCACGGCGAAGTCGAGCAGCGCGATGCCCGCGCCCAGCGACCACAGCGAATGACCGGTCAGGGCGGTCAGCCCCCACGAGGCGATCAGAACGGCCAGGGACCATCCGGTCACGGAGCCGGAGCGACCGCGGTCGGCCCAGCGTCCTGCCCGTGCGGCGCCGAGGGCTCCGGCCAGACCCGCGAGGCCGAACAGGCCGATCTGGGTGGTCGACAGCTGCCAGCGCTCGGCCGACAGCGGCAGCGCGATCCCGCTCCAGAGCGTGCCGAAGGAGGCGAACAGGAAGAACGCGATCAGCGCCCGCCCCCGGAACAGGCGGTCCGTCGCCGTCAGTCGCCCCACGGTGCCGATCGCCCGCGCATACCGCCGGGCGCCACCGCGGCGGCCGTCCCGGTCGCGCGGTGACCTCCGGGCGTCCGGGGGGAGCACGGCGAGGACGGCGGCCGCCAGCGCGAGGGAGAGGATCGTGAGGGTGAGATAGATACCGCGCCAGCCGGCGAGGTCGGCGAGGAGCCCCGCGAGCACCCGGCCGCCCAGGATGCCGATCACGACCCCGGAGGTGACGACGCCGATGTCGCGCCCACGCTCGGGTGCGGCGGAGGTGGCCGCGGCATAGGCCACGGCGATCTGCACGACCACGGCGAACACGCCCGCCACGGCCAGACCGATCAACGCCACCGCCGGCTGTTCGGTGACGGCCACCAGGCCGGTGCCGAGCGCGGTGAGGAGGAGATGGCAGGCCATGAGCCGGCGCCGGTCCAACAGGTCGCCCAGCGGCACGAGCAGGATCAGGCCGGCCAGATATCCGAGCTGTCCGACGCCGACGACCCAGCCCAGCCCGCCCGCGCTCAGCCCGAGGTCGGCCCCCATCCGCTCCAGGACGGGCTGGGCCGCGTAGATGGTCGACACCGCCACCGCGCACACCACGGCCAGCAGCGTCCGGCGCCCGCGTCCCGATCCCCGATCCATCCCGACCTCCAATTAGTAGCAAAATGCAACTGATTGAAGGTAAGGCACAATAGTTTCAAATCGCAACTCTTTGGAGGCGGCGCATGACCGGCGAGCAACCCGCACCGACCCCTCCGGGCGGCCGGTGGACCGACCCCACCTGCCCGGTGGCACGCACGGTCGACCTGATCGGTGACCGGTGGACCCTGCTGATCATCCGCGATGCGATGGACGGCGCACGCGCGTTCACCGACTTCCAGGAGCGCCTCGGCGTGGCGCGCAACATCCTCAGCGTCCGCCTGCGCCGCCTCGTCGAGCACGGCATTCTGGCCCGCCGGACGGCCCCCTCGGGCAAACGACAGGAGTATGTCCTGACCGAGGCCGGACGGAATCTGTTCGCCACGGTCGTCACCCTGCGCCAGTGGGGCGAACGCCACCTGTTCGCCCCCCACGAGCCACACTCGGTGCTCGTCGACGAGCGCGGGGCGATCGTGCCCGAACTCCAGCCCCGCGACGCCGCCGGCACCGCGCTCACCGTCGAGTCGACCGGGGTCCGCAAGCCCGACGCGGCGGCGTCCCCCCGAACGTGACCCCAGCCGCCAGGCGGCAGGCGGTCGGCCCGCCGTTCCGGCGCCCCACGACAGAGCCCGGACCGCTGGCGCGCGGTCCGGGCTCCATCACGACGTAGATCCAGTTAACCGGTGCTCCGCCGTTCACCCTGGTCAGGGCGGCGGGGCCGCCTTGCGGCCGACGAGGTCCGCGCCGCTCAGCGGTTGGTCCACAGGTGCCAGAGCCAATCGCCTTCGGAACAGGTGTAGTGATCCCAGTGGCCCCGGTCGATTCCGCCCTGACCGGCCGTCACGCAGTTGGAGTGGCTGGTGTACCAGTCACGGTAGACGTCATCGCCGGCAGGCATCTGGCTGGTCGCGTCGGCGGTCGCGGCCTGGACGGGTGCCGAGAGGGCCGGCGCGGCGAGCAGCGCGGCTGCCGCGAGTGCCGCGGCCCCGGCCTTCAGTGCTGTTTTGATCATGGTGTGTCTTTCTCTGGGGGAACAACTGCCATGGTCACACCAAGTGATTAAATCATCACCCTAAGTACCTGCGGAAGCCCTGACCCGCCATTCGACGGCTCCCGGCTGGGCGATCAGACGCCCTCGGAACGCTCGGACCCATGGTGCGCGGCGTCCGGTCGGCGCCGGAGGATGTGCCGGCGATCCAGCCGACGGCCACGCTCCGGCCGGCCCACCCCTGACGCCGATCGGTCCAGCCCGCTCGGGCAGGTAGGGCATCCCGGGCACGGGACGGCTGTCCGGAAGGGCGCGCGGGCTCATCCGCTCCGCGGGACGGGAGGGTGGACACGGATCATGCGGCCGGACCCGGTCGGATTCTGCGCTTCTCCGAGGACCCGGAGAGCACCCGGTCCGTGCCCCACTGTGCAGAACGTGCCCACAATGCAGAAAGGGTGTCTCCCTTGCGGGTGACACCCTTGCCGACCAGTGAGAACCTGGTCGGGACGACAGGATTTGAACCTGCGACCCCTTGACCCCCAGTCAAGTGCGCTACCAAGCTGCGCTACGTCCCGGTTGTCC
>NZ_JBSFPS010000165.1:0-22015 GCF_053588315.1 Streptosporangium sp. NPDC003464
ACCGGCCGAGGGTGGCGGTGTCGGTGCCGCCGGGGTCGGCGGTCCAGCCGGTCGCCGTCTCGAAGGTGTCCTGCCAGACGGTCACGGGCGGGGTGCCGGTGCCGCAGTACTGCGGCTCCTTGCCGATGATCCGGTAGACGCAGTCGGAGTACTCCAGGAAGCGGAGCACGGCCTCCCGGTTGCGGGTCGTCTGCGGGACGATCTGCTCGTCGGGCGGGTAGAAGCCCGGGGACCCGGTCGGATACATCTCGAAGGTGTAGCTGAAGATCTTGTGGGCGCCCCACATCCAGTCGTCGATCGAGCCGTCGGTGATGTAGAGGTCGCTGGCCTGCTCGGGGGTGTAGCCGTTGGTGGCGGCCATGTTCCGGCCCAGGGCCGCGAACGCGTCGTGGTCGTCCTGGGTCAGGCCGGGGGCGGTGTCGTTGTTGGTGTAGCCGTAGGGCCACAGGACGAGCTCGCCGTAGGTGTGCCAGTCGATGTGCGCCTTGATCTGCTGCGTGCCGCCGACCACCCGGCTGCGCACCCAGTCGGCGACCGCCCTGACCTCGGGCGCCGACTCGGCGGCCGGTCCCCGGTAGGTGTCGCTGGAGGTGGAGCCGGAGGAGCCGCCGCAGCAGCCCCACTGGTAGGCCCAGTTGCGGTTGAGGTCGGTGCCCACGGAGGAGGAACCGGAGTTGGGCTGCCGGTTCTTGCGCCAGGAGCGGTAGGAGCCGGTGGCGATGTCGTACTCGCCGCCGTCGGGGTTGAGGTCCGGCATGATCCAGATCTCGCGCGAGTTCACCAGGCCGGTGATCCTGCTGTCGGTGCCGTAGCCGTCGGTGAGCAGGTTGAGGATGTAGAGCGCCATCTCGACGGTCAGGTGCTCCCGGGCGTGCTGGTGGTGGGTGAACAGCACCTCGGGCTCGTTCTCGTCCGTGCCGACGTTGTCGCTGATCTTGATGGCCATCAGGTCACGGCCCTCGTAGGAGGTGCCGTAGCTGGTCTTGCGGGCGATCGCGGGGTGGTCGGCGACGATCTGGTTGATCGCGGCGGTCATCTCGGCGTAGTTGTGGTAGCCGGAGTCGGCCGGCGGGAAGTCGAAGGTCCGCACGTCCGGGGACGGGGACTTGGGGATCTTCGTGACGGTGTAGCCCAGCTTCTTGATCGCGGCGACCTCGGCCTCGCTCGCGGTCACCACGACCGAGGCGGGGTCCACCTGGTCGATCGCCGCGCCGGTGGCCGCGACCGCGCTCCGCTGCCGGGAGTCACTGGGGCCCTGCACCTTGTACTGGCCGTTCGGCGCCGGTTCGGCCGATGCCCCTGCCCCGGTTGTGCCGAGACATGACAGCGCCAGGACCGCGAGCACCACGATCAGACGGCGTCTCACCTGCGTCCTCCTCAGGCGCGCGCTCTAGGGGGTTTGTCACGCGCCTGCACTGAGAGTCAGGCAAGGATGTCGATCGGCAAAGGCCCAAAATTTCTGGCTTGTACGGCTTCCGCCCCCAAGAAGGCAAAAGTCATCGGGGTCAGAACGAGACCTCGAACCAGAGGGTCCTGACCCCGCCGCAGTCGTCCCGGATCCCCCAGCGGGCCGCGAGCAGGTCGACCAGGAACATCCCCCGCCCGTTCTCGGCCGCGGGGTCGTTGCGCACGTGCGGGGCCGACACCCCCGAACCGGCGTCGGACACCTCCACGAACACCGCGCCGGAGCCCACCGCCACGGTCATCGCCACCCGGCCCCCGCCCCCCGACCCCGAGTGGACCACCGAGTTCGTCACCACCTCACTCACCAGCAGGACGACGTCGTCGGACGCGGGATGCCCCTCCCCCAGGAGCTCCCTGACCCGACGACGGGCCACCGACACCGACTCCGGCACCCCCAGCAGGGTGACCGTCGATCGAGGCGGAACGGTCCGCTGCTCGAGCGTCATGATTGCCCTCACTCCCCGACATGCACATTCACATGCACATCGCGCTCCGAGATGGCACACTCACTCACGGTGAACTGTTCTATCAGGGACTTCAATAGCTCATATTGAAATTCCACAGTTTCCTCCCTCTGGACGGAGGTACGTGCATGGCTTCCCGGCGCAGCCCCACGGCCCGCCATCGCCGTCTCATGGCGGAACTGACCCGGCTCCGGGAGAGCAGCGGGCTGACGCGGGCGCAGGTGGCCGAGCGGATCGGCTCCACCGACACCACCGTCTGGAGATACGAGACGGGGCTGACCCGTCCCAGACCCTCCGACGTGTCGGCCCTCACCGAGGTGTACGGCGTGACCGGGGAGGCCCGGGCCTCCCTGGTCCAGATGGCCAGGGAGGCCCGCCAGCGAGGTTGGTGGCACCGGCACCGGCAGGCGCTCAAACCTGGTTTCGACTCCTACATCGGGCTGGAGGCGGAGGCGTCGGTGGTGCGCTCGTACGAGCCACAGGTCGTCCCCGGCCTGATGCAGACCGAACCGTACGCACGCGCGGTCATCGAGGCGACCGCTCTCACCCACGCCCCCTCAGCGGTTGACGAGAAGGTCTCCGTGCGCATCTCGCGCCAGCAGTTGCTGCACGGCACCGGTGACCCGATCCAGCTCGTCGCGGTGCTCGACGAGGCGGTGCTCCGGCGTCAGGTCGGCGGTCCGGGGGTGATGCGCGAGCAGCTGGAACACCTGCTCGATCTCGGCAGGCGGCCCAACGTGGAGATCCGGATCATCCCGTTCTCCGCCGGGGCGCACGCCGCGATGGACGGCAAGTTCTGCCTGCTCAGCTTCCCCGAGCCCGAGGATCCCGACCTCGTCTATCTGGAACAGGCCGCAAGCGGGCTCGTTCCGGAGGACCCGGAGGAGGTCCGCCGATACACCCTCATGTTCGGGAGCCTGTCGGCACTGGCTCTCGGCGCGGAGGCGTCGGCCGCCTTCATCGCCCAGGCCGCGAAGAGTTGTCCCACCCAACAGTAAGAACACAGCGGAAAGTAGGTAGAGAGTGCGGGGGTCCACGATGGATCTGTCCAGCGTCGTGTGGCGCAAGAGCAGTCGCAGCACCAACGGAGGCGACTGCGTCGAAGTGGCGGTCGTGCCCGGTGACCCGGCTCTGGCCGGGCACAAGGCCGACGCCGATGAGCTTTATCTCGTCCGTGACTCCAAAGACCCAGACGGCCCGGCGCTGGCGTTCACCCAGCGTGAGTGGGAGGCCTTCGTCGGCGGCGTGAAGGACGGCGAGTTCGGCTGAGCCGTGTCCCGGGGGGCCGGGCCGCCGGCCCCCCGGAAGCGCCGGCGCGCCCCGGGCCCTCAGCGGGCCCGAGGGCCGTCGGTGCCGTCGTAGCCGAGAATCCGCATCGCGACCTCGGGGTCCATCGCCGCGGCCAGGAACTGGGCCCGCTCCACGGCGCGGTCCCGCTGGGCCTCGGCCCTGAGCCGGGCCGCCCGGCCCGCACGGATCACCGCCGAGACGACGCCGGCGCCCACGAGGGCCGCCACCACGGCACCCGACACCGCCAGGAGCGTGCCGGTCCCCGGCGTGATCGTCACCCCGTCCGCCGTCATCGTCCTGCCGTCGAGCGCGTAGACGCCGAGCAGCGTGAACACCGCCAGCGCGGCCAGACTGGCCGCCACCACCGGCACCACCCGGGACCGCCGCCGCCCCGGCGGCGCCACGGCACCCGGCAGGGGCGGGACGAGTGGGAGCGCGGGCGCCTGACCGCCCTCACCCCCGTCGCCCCACGGCACGAAGTCCGGCCCGGCCACGGGCGCCGGCCCCACCGCGGCCGGCAGCGCGGAGCCGTGACCGTTGCCCGTCACGACCGCGCCTCGGACGAGTGACGCGACGGGTCCGGAGCGGGGCCCGTCCGGCGGGACGGGCAGCTCCCGCGCCACGTGGCTGTGCTCGCGGTGCGCCCGGGCGGCCTCCAGGTGATACTCCTCGATCTCGGCGTAGAACTCGTCCGAGGCGTAGGACGAGCCGTCCACCAGCGCCCCCCGCCGGTGCTCCAGAACGGCGATCACGTCGTCGCCGTTGAGCGTCTTGTGGGTCTCCAGCGCGTGGGCCAGGCAGAGCACCTCCCGCCGGTGCTCCCTCAGCAGGTCCCCGACCGCCTCCAGCAGGCGGACCAGGTTGTACTCGATCCGCTCGCCCAGCACGTCGGGGGCCAGGGGCTGCCGGCCGCCCGGCGCCCTGGTGAAGCCGGCCCCGCCGCCCCCGCCGGGCTTGGGCATCGACGTGCCGCCCGAGATCTCCAGCTCCTGCAGGGCGGGCACCGAGGTCACCCCGCGCCCCATCCCCCAGTGCGCCTCCATCAGCGCGGTGAGGTAGGTGGCCGAGTAGAGGTCACCCGAGACGCCGGAGGAGTTGTCCTCGGCGAAGAACATCCGCTCCCCGGCCAGCGAGGCGAGCGAGACCATGATGTCGGCCTCGTGCTCGGACTTCCACCGGGTGAACTGGTCCTCGGGCTTGATGCTGGCGACCATGCCGAGATAGTCGGCGCCCTTCTCGATCGTGGCGATGTCGATCTCGAGGTGGTAGCGGGTGCGGTAGGCGGCCACGGCGTGGCACGCCTCGTGCACGGCCACCGCGTGCCGCTCCCGCTCGATGTACTCCACGTCCTCGGGCGGCCCGAGCTGCTTGAGCCGCTTGGCCGTGGTCACGTCCGCCCAGGTGATGACGTTCCGGCCGGCCCGGATCGCGGTGATCAGCGACTCGTTCACCAGGTCCTTGATGGTGGCGCCGGTGGCGTAGGGCGTGATCGTGGCCAGCTTGTCCAGTTGCTCCTCGGTCAGCTCGTGGTCGACCTTGTCGAAGTAGCCCCGGTAGGTGCGGACCCGTCCCGCCTTGGAGGGGTAGCCCACCTTGTAGATGCGGTCGATACGGCCCGGCCGCAGCAGCGCCTCGTCCAGCGAGTTGGGCATGTTGGTCGCCATCATGACCAGGATCCGATACTTGGGCGGCGGCTTGGGCCGCATGCCGAGCAGCCTGCGGACGTGGCGGTTGACGAGGCCGCGCGGCTTCTTCAGCCCCGACAGCTCGGTGAGCAGCGCCTGCAGCGTCCCCGGGTCGCCGCCTCCGCCGCCCATGTTGCCGCCCATGAAGAAGCGGCTGCGGCCGGTGCCGGGCTCCTGCCCCTCCCCCGCCCCCCTGCGGGTCAGCAGCCACCGGCTCTCCTCGGCCAGGTAGTCGAAGCCGTGGCAGCCCGCCGCGCGGGCGGACAGACCCGGGCCGCCCCTGGGCCCCTGCTGCGCCAGCGAGCCACGGCGGCCGAGGGAGTCGGCCTCGTCGAAGAAGACGATCACGCCTCCGTACCGGAGGGAGAGCTTGCGGAGCTTCCTGAACAGTGACTTCACCTTCAGGATGCCCACGCCCATGAACATGTTGACGAACGCGCCGGGGTCCACGAAGACGTACGGCTTGCCCGTCTCCCCGGCCACGGCCTCGGCCATCAGGGTCTTGCCGGTGCCCGGCGGTCCCCACAGCAGCAGGCCGCTGGGCACGTAGCCGCCGCGCTCCTCGATCTCGTCGGGCCGTTCCAGGAAGACGATGTTCTCCTTGACCCGCTCGACCACGTGGTCCTGTCCCCAGACGTCGGTGAAGCGGGTCTTGATGTCGTCGGGGAAGTAGGTCTCCACACCGCCCCGTGACAGCAGCCAGAACAGGCCGACGAACTGGAAGGCGATGAAGAAGAACGCGAAGGCGAGCTGCGCCACGTACGGCAGGGCCTGCCAGAGCAGGGCCGGAGCCTGGAACAGCGCCAGGGCGGGCGAGGTCTCCAGCACCTCGCCGAGCACCAGGGCGAGCAGCGCGATCCAGAACAGCCACTTGACGGCCCGCGCCATCCTGAAGCGGTTCCAGTCCGAGAAGCGGCGGTGGGTCCAGCGCTCGAAGCCGCCGAACACCCCGCGTGTCCAGAACCGGTGGTATCCGGCGGAGCGCTCGCTGACGGAGAAGTGGATCTGCCGCAGGACCTCGGCCCCCAGCAGCCAGAAGATCCACGGTGCGGCGGTCGCGGCCCTGACCGTCGCGTCCCGGACGCTGATGATGCCCTCGTAGGAAGCCATCTCATTCCAGACCAGGACGAGGTAGACGGCCGTCAGGACGAGGACGAACTTGACCCGGTCCCACAGCGGCATCCGTTTACGGGTCCGGGGGTGGGGGTCGGTCGGGCCGGAACCGGGTGCGCGGAGGCCCTCGAAGCCGGGGACCGGCGGGGGTGACTTCATGTGCGGGCCTCTCCTCACCCGGTGAGTCGCTTGACCTTGAAGGAGTGGGCGATCCTGTCGAACTCGGCGGCACGCCTGCGGTAGCAGCCGGCCGAGCAGCGGATCAGCAGGGTGGAGATCTGCCCGCCGTCTCCGGCCAGGTAGGAGGTGAGGTCGAAGGTCTGCGTGCCGGCGCCCCGGACCGCGTAGTTGAAGCGCACGTGCACCCCGCGCAGGCCGTCGCCGGGCTGGAGCACCTCGTCGGCGAGCAGTTCGAAACCGGTCAGCGGGTAGCCGGGGACCTGCGCGTACTCCTTGCGCAGCGGCTCGGTGACGGGGATGACGGAGTTGCGCATGCCGTTCAGGGAGACCGCGTCCCGCGCCTCGGGCAGCAGCGTGGTGACCTTGGCGAAGACGAACGGCTCGTCCCCGGTGCCGTGACCGAGGAGGTGGCCGGCGGAGGGCTCGGCATGGGCGTCGTAGCCGATCGACCAGACGAGCCGCCTGCGCAGCCGGGCGGCCGCCGACTCGGGGTCCTCCCCCGTGGTCGCCCTGTCCAGTTCCCTCTGGTCGACCTTGCGCCAGGTCGCCGGGACCTTGAAGTAGGTGTGGCCGTCGTCGTGGCGGACGTAGGTGAACTCCGGACCCGCGCATCCGGTCAGCACGCCGCACAGGACGGGGACGACCCCGGCCGAGACCGCGAGGGACCTGGCCCTTGATCTTTTCACCAGGGCTATACCTCCGCTTTACGGGCTAACAGGAGGGTTGTGCCCGTTTTTTGAGTATCTCTCTCCTCTCATAGCCCGGCCATCCGGGAAATCTTGACCAGATCTTGGCGATAAGTTGGCTCCATCTGTTACGGACCATTCGGGTGAGGCCGCAGGACGGCCACCGCCTCCGGCCTCACCCGCCTGACCGGCGACGTCTAGGTCAGGCTGTCGCAGCTCCTGGCGTCGGAGTCCTTGGCCGCCTTCGGCACCCACCGCACGTTGGCGAAGGAGGCGGAGAACGCGCCGTCGGTGTAGACGAGGAACGGCGTGTTGACCGCCTCCAGGTCGAGGCCCGTGGCCGCGAAGCACGCGATCGGGATCTTGACCGTCGCCTTCACCCCGGGCGTGAGCCCCTGGAACAGCGAGGTCGCCGCCACCTCGGAGAAGCACGGATAACCGCAGTGCACGCTGATCACGGTCCTGGCGGCCGGGGCCTGGTGGACGACCGTGTCGAAGACCAGGGCGCCGTCGGCGTTGAGATAGCCCCGCAGGTCGTGGCCGCCCGCCGGGTCCTGCATGTAGATCTGCGCCGGACCGGTGCCGTTCCAGGTCGCCTTGAGGCCGTCCTGCTGCACGTTGACGTCGGACTGCACCACGCCGATCGCCGAGTGCGCCGCCTCGCCGTCGACGCCGATCTCGGTGCCGCCCCAGTTGTCGGCCGAGCCGATGAAGCCCTTGTAGGGCGGGACGTCCATCCGGTTGAAGATCTCCAGGTCCTCGCTCGCCTCGCCGCCGCCGCCCGGCTGGCCGCAGCCCGCCGGAGGGGCGGTCTCGTCGAGGGTCCCGACGGATCCGCTCTGCCCGTGGCGCAGGCCGTAGCCGAGGGGGAAGAGCGGGTCGTAGCCCTCCTCGCCCGGGTTGAGCGGCGTCTGACAGGCGCTCTTCGGCCAGGAGTACGGCAGGGTGCCCGTGTAGCCGGCCCCCCTGCGCGGTCCCTGGACGAGCAGGTCCGCGACGCCGCCGCCCTCGGTGCCCGGCAGCCAGGCGACGACGAAGGCGTCGGAGCGGTTGAGCTCCTTGTTGACCCAGAGCGGGCGGCCGGTGACGTAGACGGTGACCACCGGCGCGCCCTTGCCGCTGACCTTGTCCAGGACGGCCAGGTCACCCGGGTGGAGCTTGGCGGCCTCAAGCGTCCGCCGGGCGAGGTCGCCGACCCCCTCGGCGTACGGCGTCTCGCCGATCACCGCGATGACCGCGTCGTAGGCCGAGGGGTCGACGCCGTCCGCCGTCTCGCTGAAGGTGACGTCCGCCTCGCCCAGCGCCTGCCGCAGGCCGCCGAGGATCGTCGTGCCGCCCGGGAAGTCGGCGTTGGTGTTGCCGGTGCCCTGCCAGGTGAGGGTCCAGCCGCCGGTCTGGTTCTGCATGCTGTCGGCGCTCTTGCCGACCACGAGCACCTTGGAGCCGCCGGCCAGCGGCAGCACCCCGCCCTTGTTCTTGAGCAGGACCTGCGACCTGCGGACGGCCTCGCGGGCGAGCCTCTTGGCCTCCAGGGCGTCGGCCGAGCCGGCCAGGGCGCGCTCGGACGGCTTGGGCGCGCCGAGGACGCCCGCGCGCAGCTTCACCCGCAGGATCCGCGTGACCGCGTCGTCGATGCGCGCCATCGGGATCTGGCCGGCTTCGACCTGCGCGATCGTGTTGGCGATGAACGCCTTCCAGTCGTTCGGCACCATCACGACGTCCAGACCCGCGTTGATGGCCCGCGCGCAGCTCGCGTTGGTGCATCCGGCGACCTGGCCGATGCCGTTCCAGTCGGAGACGACGACGCCGTCGAAGCCCATCTTCTGCTTGAGGATGCCGTTGAGGACGCGCTCGCTGCCGTGCAGCTTGCCCTCGTCGATGCCGAGGTCGGTGTTCGTCCAGCTGTTGAAGGAGGCCATCACGGTCTGGGCGCCGGCCGCGAGCGCGCCGTAGTAGCCCTGGCCGTGAATGTTGATCATCTCGGCCTCGGAGGAGGGGTTCACCCCCTGGTCCACTCCCTTGAGGGTGCCGCCGTCGCCGATGAAGTGCTTGGCGGTGGCGATGACGCCCCTGTCGCCGATGCCGCGCGGGTGCCGGCCCTGCAGGCCGTTGACGGCCTCGTAGCCGTAGGCCCGGGTGATGCGGGGGTCTTCGGAGAAGCCCTCGTAGGTGCGGCCCCACCGGTCGTCCCGGACGACGGCGAGCGTGGGCGCGAAGGCCCAGTCCTGGCCGGTCGCGCGGAGCTGCGCGGCGGTCGCCGAGCCGATGTCGCGGACGAGGCACGGGTCGTGCGCGGCGCCCAGGCCGATGTTGTGGGGGAAGACCGTCGCGCCGTAGACGTTGTTGTTGCCGTGGACGGCGTCGATGCCCCAGATCACCGGGATCTTCGTACGCGTGCCGGTGGACGCCTCCCAGTAGGCGTCGGCGAGGTCGAGCCAGGCCCGCGGCGAGGCGTGCTTGTCCCGGCCGGGCCACGAGCCGCCGCCGTTGAGCACCGAGCCGATGCCGTACCGCCCGACCTCCTCCGGGGTGATCGCGGAGATCTCCGGCTGCGTCATCTGGCCGACCTTCTCGGACAGCGTCATGCCGGCGAGGATCTTCGCCACCCGCCTCTCGCCGGCCGGGTCGCGCTTGATCCGGCTCTTGACCTTGGGCCACTCGGAGAGCGTTTGCAGGCTCCTGTCGATGCGGGCGCAGCCGCGGGCGTCCAGCGGCGGTCTGCCGATCTCGGGCTGCCGGGCGCCCCCCGCCGCCCCCGCGCCCTCCGTGGCGGCGGTTCCCCCCGCCGTCCCTGCGCCCGCTCCCGGGGCGCCGACAGTGCCTCCGACCAGGAGTGTCAGGCTCGTCAGTGCCGCGAAGGCGCTCCGGCGGGCGCGTGATCGCGCGAGGGGTCCGATCATGGGCAGTCCGTTCTCGAGGCACGGCGGCGGTGACGGCGGCCCTGGCCGGACCGCATTGCGCAGATCTTGACCCTGTGAGGACGGTCCGGTCAATAGCTTCAAGAGAGCGCTCTCACGGGCGACGAGGTTTCCGGCGGCGGGTCCGGAGCCCCGCCCGGCCGTCCGGAATTTGGGTCTAGGCAAGGACCGGCCGCTGAATTACCTTCCGACAGGTGCCCGGCCAGGCGGCAGGCGTCCGGCCGCGGGACCGTCCATGCCCAGGAGCTCGGCGGAGCGGACCGGACAGCGAGGCCACCGGTCGCCGGCGCCCGGACCGGGGCCGTCCGGGGCCCGCCGGCCCCGGCGGGCGCGAGCACCGCTGAGCCGCCGACCACGGAGGTCACATGCCCGGAGCCCTGCACCACCCCGAGCGGCGGCCGGTCCTGGTGACCGGGGCCTCCTCGGGGATCGGCTCGGCCGTGGCCGTCGGGCTGGCGGCGGCCGGGTATCCGGTGGCGCTGGGCGCGCGCCGGACCGCGATCTGCGAGGAGCTGGCGGCGAAGATCCGTGCCGACGGCGGGGAGGCGGTGGCGCTGGCGCTGGACGTCACCTCGGACGAGTCCGTCTCCTTTTTCGTCGCCGAGGCGGAGCAGGCGTTGGGGGAGGTCGAGGTGGTGGTGATGTGCGCGGGCGAGGTGACGCCGGAGAACGCCTACGAGACCGCCACCCCAGACTTCGAGGCGCAGCTCCAGCTCAACCTGGTCGGCACCCAGCGGTTCGTGGCCAGGGTGGCGCCCGCGATGGCGACGAGGCGGCGCGGCGACATCGTGTTCGTCAGCTCCGACGTCGTACGGCTGCCGCGCCCCCGGATGGGCGCCTACGTCGCGGCCAAGAACGGCGTCGAGGGCCTGGCCAGGGCGATGCAGATGGAGCTGGAGGGCACCGGGGTCCGGGCGTCGATCCTGCGGCCGGGGCCGACCCTGTCGGGGGTGGGCTCCACCTGGCCGGTGGAGGTCCTGCAGGCGGTGCTGGACGACTGGGTCAGGTACGGGCTGGCCAGGCACGACCATTTCCTCAACCCCCGCGACGTGGCGGCGGCCGTACTGGCCGTGATCTCCATGCCGCGCGGCGCGCATGTCACCCTGCTGGAGGTCGAACCGGAGGCGCCCCTGCGCCCGGAGCGGCCGCAACGGCCGGGGCGGTGAACGGCGACGGTCGCAACGCCGGCGCAACCCCCGCCGTGTGACCTTCGGAGGGCGGCCGCATCTGTAACGCCCGGCGATCTTGATACGACATGTTGGTATATGTCAGGACTCTTGACGGGAAGGAGCTATCCCTGGCGGCGGAACCGGCCAAGGATGGAGGGGCCGAGACGCCCCTCACCGCGCTAGCCCCGGATCGGCAGGCTGACGGACTGGGAGTGCCCCATGAACGACCACGCGGACGACGCCGCCCCTGACCGCCGGGCCCGCGGATTGGAGATCATGAAGCGGGTCTACGGCCGCAACCACGTCGGTGACGGCCCCGGCGACTTCTTCGGCATGACCGTCGAGCACCTGTTCGCCGAAGTGTGGTCCAGAGACGGGCTGAGCACGCGGGACCGGCGGCTGCTCCTGCTCGGCCTCCTCGTCGGACAGGGCGCCGACGACATGATCGAGGTCCAGCTCGACGCGGCGCTGCGCACCGGGGAGCTCACCCCGGACGAGCTCCGCGAGATCGTCATCTTCCTCACCCACTACGCGGGCTGGCCACGCGGCGCCAAGCTCAACACCCAGGTCGAGGAGCTGATCGACCGCGTCATGAGGCCCTAGCCGTACTCGGTCATGACGCCCGCCCGGAGACACCCGGCGTCCGGCGCCCCGTGGCACCCGGGGCACCGGACGGGCGGGACGCCGGGCGGGGACGCCGGGCGGGCCGCTCAGAGGCGCTCGACGTTGGGACCCCGGCAGCGGTTGCGCGTGTCGAAGACGAAGGCGCCCATCTGCTCGACCAGCTCGTAGTCGAAGCAGTCGTGGTCGGTGAGGATCACGACCGCGTCGGCCAGGGCCAGCTCCCGGCCCGTGGGCCTGACGATCTCGATCCCCGGCGGGAGCAGGGAGTCGTCCACGTGCGGATCGGCGGCCCGCACGTCCGCGCCCAGCTTCCACAGGGCTCTGGCCACCTCGATGGCGGGCGACTCGCGGCAGTCGCCGGCGTTCTTCTTGTAGGCCAGTCCCAGCAGGAGCACCCGGCTCCCCTTGATCGACTTGGACCGCCGGTTCAGCCCGAGGATCAGCCGGTGCACGACGTGGTCGGGCATGTGGTCGTTGATGTCGTTGGCCAGCTCCACGAACCGGAAGTTGTGCCCCAGACTGCGCTTGACCTTCCAGGACAGGTAGGACGGGTCGATCGGCAGGCAGTGACCGCCGACCCCGGGCCCCGGGGTGAAGCGCATGTAGCCGAACGGCTTGGTGGAGGCGGCGTCGATCGCCTCCCAGACGTCGATCCCGAGCTGCTGCGCGAAGATCGACAGCTCGTTCACCAGGGCGATGTTGACATGCCTGAAGGTGTTCTCCAGGAGCTTGCACAGCTCGGCCACCTGCAGCGAGGAGACAGGGACGACCTCCTGCACGATCCGCCCGTAGAACGCCCCGATCCGCTCCAGGGAGGCCCCGTCGAGCCCGGACACGACCTTCGGCGTGTTGTCCAGCCGCCATTGGGGGTTGCCCGGGTCGATCCGTTCCGGGCTGTAGCCGAGGAAGAAGTCCTCGGGTGCCTGCAGCCCGGAGCCCTCCTCCAGCAGGGGCCGTAGATACTCCTCAGTGGTCCCGGGATAGGTGGTGGACTCCAGGACCACCGTCGCGCCCCGCCGTACCAGCGGGGCGATGGACTCACCGGCCGAGCCGATGTGACGGAGGTCGGGGACGCCCTCGCGGAGCGGCGTCGGCACCGTTATCACGCATATGTCGAACCCCTCGGCGTCGGCGTAGTCGCCGCTGGCCAGATACCGCCCCGAACGGTGGGCCGCGGCCAGCAGGTCGTCGCCGACGTCTTCGACATAGGACTCGGCGGCGTTGAGCCGCTTGACCCGCCACTCGTCCAGGTCGATCCCCACGACGTCGAACCCGGCGTCGACCGCCCGCATCGCCAGCGGCAGACCCACGTAACCCTGGCCGACAACGACCAGCTTCTCTCTCATGTCAGGACCCCCGTCACTTCGAGATGAGATATGACCCGACTGTATGAGTCGGGCGTTTCATAACGTCGATTCAGCGGCGGCACGGGCGTGTCGTTCCGCGGGGCATTCATGAACACGCCACTAAGGTGACGATTATTAACATGTGGCATTATTCTTCATTGCGGACATAAGGATATGTCTATGATAAATACCGGCTACCCACGCATTCTCCGATTTGCCGGGGTTCTCTCGATGGTCTTCGCCGTGGGCGTCCCTTTCGCTCCCCCGCCGAGCGCGACCGCCCCCCTCAGCGCGACCGCCTCTCTCAGCACGACCGCCGATCTCGGCGTGAGCACTCCCCTCGACGCGGGCGTCCCCCTCCGCGCGGGCGCTCCACGCGTCGCGAGGGCTCCACGCGTCGCGGGCGCGGTGGTGCCACCGGTGAGGCTCGGCGAGGCCGAGGAGTGCGCGGTCATGGCGAGGGACGGGGTCACCAACACCGGCACCACCACGATCACCGGTGATCTCGCCGTGAGCCCGGGCAGCTCCGTGGTCGGCTTCCCGCCCGGCGCGGTGCGCGGGGCCGTGGAGGTGGACACCCCCGAGGCGAGGAGGGAGATGGCCGCCGCGACCGCCGCCTACAACGACGCCGCCGGCCGCACCCCCACCGCCACCGTGCCCGCACAGCTCGGCGGGGCGACCCTGCCGCCCGGCGTCTACAACACCCCCGGAGGCGTGTTCGAGCTGTCCGGGACGCTGACCCTCGACGCCCTGGGGGACCCGGACGCGATCTTCATCTTCAAGGCCACCACCCTGAACACGGCGAGGGTCAGCAACATCGACCTCACGAACGGGGCCCAGGCCAACAATGTCATCTGGCAGGTCGTCACCGATGCCAACCTGGGAAGATACTCCACCTTCCGGGGGAACGTCCTGGCGCTCAACTCCGTCGACGTGACCACGGGCACGGCCATGTACGGCCGCGCGATGGCGCTCGACGGCCTGGTCTCCATCGCGGGCACCGTCACCCCGCCCGCCACCCGCGTCACCTGGCCGACGGACCCGCCGACCAGCACTTCGCTGACCTCCTCGCCGAACCCCTCCCGGAGAGGGGAGCCGGTCACCTTCACCGCCTTCGTGAGCGGGAACGTCGACGGCGTCCGCCCCAACAACCTCGTGCTCTTCAAGGACGGCCCCGTCATCATCGGCTCGGTGATCATCGGTACCTCGGACCGCGCCGTCTTCACGACCTCGGAGCTGACCAGAGGGGCGCACGAGATCACCGCCGTCTACGCGGACGGCGGCACCGCGGTGGGCGAGGCGTGGGTCCACTTCGCCCCGAGCAAATCTCCCGTCCTGATCCAGCAGGTGCTCAACCGCAGGGAGAACCGCTCCTCGACATGACCTCCGCCTTTCACGGCGCCCTTTCCAGGGCGACCGGACTCCAGCGTGAACGGACGGGACCGCTGCGCCGCGTCATCGTCAAATGCGCAGACGTCATGAAAGATCCGGACCAAATGGACGGCCTTTGTTCCGCGGTGTCATATATTTGCCTCTATCGCTACTCCGCCCCGGAATCTCCGCTTCCCTGAAGGGGTATCTCCCGCTCGCACCGTTCATGGGACGGTGACCAGAAAAGCCGATTTTCGGCGCAGGGGGATATAAGTGATTTTTCATCGTCTGCTGACCAGAGCGATCGCGTTGACCATGGCCTGCGGAGCTCTGGGGTTTCCGGATACAGCCGTGGCCGGGCCGGCCGCCGGGTCCGCCGCCCGCCAGGCGAGCGGGGCCGGCCCGGCCCTTGGCGCGCACCGGGGCTGCCACCGGGGACACCGGTGCTGCCGGCCCGCCTTCTGCGGCGGGCACCGGTGCTGCCGGCCCGCCTTCTGCGGCTGGGACCTCCACGTCTCGAAATGCCGGGGCCCACGCGGGAGAACCGGGCCGCGCGGCGCGAACGGGCCGGCCGGGGCGGACGGGCCCGCCGGACCCACCGGGGCGAGCGGGCCCGCCGGGCCGCAGGGCGTCCGCGGGCCGGCGGGCACGGCCGGATCGATCTCGAGCACCGACACGACGCTCGTCTCACTCACCTTCCCGCCGTTCGACACGAACTTCACCGCGTATGTCTCCGACGGCACCACCTGGATCCGGGACCCTCGGACGGCTCCGCCGGGAGCATGGCACAGCCTGGCCTCCGTCCCGGGCTACCCCCCGGGCGTGGTCGGCGTCTCGGTGACCGAGGCCGCCGTCCCGCTCAGCACCCTGCTGGTCACCGTGTTGACCTCCGGCGGCGTCCTCTCCCAGACCAAGTGCGTCATCACCCCGCCGCCGCCTCCCCCGCCGCCCGGCCCCGCGTGGGGGCAGACCTACTGCGACGGGTTCACCGTCATCACCCCGCCGGCCGGCTGACGGCGGGGCCCCAGCGCCGCCGGGCCGCGCCCCGGACCCCGCCGCCCGGGGCCCGGGCGCGCGCCGGGCCGTGCCCGGCGGAACGCAAATCACAAAATATTCTAATATTTAAGAAATGCATCCAAGGAATGGCGGGTGCGAATTTAAATACTGGTCACAGTCGGTATTCGGAGGTAAAGTCTTCTCAAATCACGCGCTCAACAGAGGCTCCTCATGATCGATCATGTGCGCACCGCCAGTCCCCCTAAGGCCCTATCTGTCCGCGCATGCCGTAACGCCTTCATCCGGTATTACGGCACCCGGCCGACATCATTTTCTGCCGGGAATTTCTGTGCCTTTCATGACAAATATGGCCAATCGGGCAGATGTGCAGTGGAAATCGCGAGGGTGATCCTTGGCGCCCCGGCTGCATGTGAGGCCCGGCGTCCGATCCCCGCGAAACCCTCGAAAAGGTGAGCCCAATGTCCAGACTCCGGATGCCCAGACCCTCTCTCCACGCGCCCGGCCGGCCGTCCGGCACGGCCGCGCCGGGCCGGCCGGCCCGTGCGGCGGGCCACCGCCTCCTGCCACGTGGCGCCGGCCGCGCCTGGCTCGTAGCGGCGCTGGCGGTCCTGCTGTCGATGGGCGTGACCGTCGCGACGCCGCAGGGCGCCGAGGCCGACCAGGCCCCGGTGGACCTCGGTGACGCCGCGTCCTACGCCGTCCTCGCCGGGACCGCGGTGAGCAGCACTGACCTCACCGCGATCACCGGCAACCTCGGCGTGAGCCCGGGCAGCTCCGTGACCGGCTTCCCGCCCGGCACGGTGAGCGGGTCGATCCACGCGGGCGACGCCGCGGCGGCGGCCGCCAAGGCCGACCTGGTCGCCGCCTACAACGACGTCGCCGGGCGGACCCCCGTCACCACGGTGGCGAGCGAGCTCGGCGGCACGACCAAGGCCCCGGGCGTCTACAACTCCGCCAACGGCGTCTTCGGGATAACCGGCACGCTCACCCTCGACGCCCAGGGCGAACCGGACGCGGTCTTCATCTTCAAGGCGTCCACCTTCTCCACCGCGAACGTCAGCAACATCAACCTCGCGAGCGGCGCCCAGGCGAAGAACGTCTTCTGGCAGGTCAGCGGCACCGCGACACTGGGGACCTACTGCACCTTCCGGGGAAACGTCCTGGCGCAGACCTCGGTGACGGTCAGCACCGGCGCCGCCGTCTTCGGCCGCGTGTTCGCCGTCAACGGCGGGATCACCATCCAGGGCCCCACCGACCCGCCGAGAACCCGCATCACCGTGCCGAACGACCCGCCGACCACCACGGCCCTGTCCTCCTCCGCCAACCCCTCCCGGAGGGGGGAATCGGTCACCTTCACCGCGACGGTGAGCGCGGTCAGCGGCTCGCTCGTCCCGCAGGGCCAGGTGCTCTTCAAGGACGGCGCGACGGTCATCGGCTCGGACCTGCACAACAGCTCGGGCCCCGCGACGCTCACGACCTCCACTCTCGACCCGGGGCAACACCCGATCACCGCCGTCTATCTCGGCGGCGACACCCCCAGCGGTGAGGGCATCATCCATTTCGCCCCCAGCACCTCACCCGAACTGATCCAGACCGTGGTGGCCAGCCTCTGGACCCCCGCCACGGTCCCGGCCGTCACGACCCTCCCCGACCCCAACGCCGTCACCGTCGGGGTGAAGTTCCGCTCGACCACCGACGGCACCATCAGGGGCATCCGCTTCTACAAGGGCCCCCAGAACACCGGCACCCACATCGGGAGCCTGTGGACCAGCGGCGGCACCCAGCTCGCCAGCGCCACCTTCACCAACGAGACAGCCACCGGCTGGCAGCAGGTGAGCTTCACGACACCCGTCGCGATCGACGCCGGCACCACCTACGTCGCCTCCTACTTCACCCCGACCGGCAACTACTCGGTGAACCGGCCCTACTTCGGCACGCAATACACCAACAGCCCGCTCATCGCCCTGGCCAACAGCGCCGAGGGCGGCAACGGCGTCTACCGCTACGGCCCGACGAACTCCTTCCCCACCGGCACCTACCAGTCCACCAACTACTGGGTCGACGTCGTGTTCACCCCGTCGGACAGCCTCTGGGACAGCTCGGCGACCCCGGCCGCCTCCGCCGCCGACCCCAACCCCATCACCGTCGGGGTGAAGTTCCGCTCGACCACCGACGGCGCCATCAGGGGCATCCGCTTCTACAAGGGCCTCCAGAACAACGGCACCCACGTCGGGAGCCTGTGGACCAGCGGCGGCACCCAGCTCGCCAGCGCCACCTTCACCAACGAGACAGCCGCCGGCTGGCAGGAGGTGAGCTTCACGACGCCCGTCGCGATCGACGCCGGCACCACCTACGTCGCCGCCTACTTCACCCCGACCGGTGGCTACTCGGTCAACAGCTCCTATTTCGGTTCGCAGTACGCCAACGGCCCGCTCATCGCCCTGGCCAACGGTGACGAGGGCGGCAACGGCATCTACCGCTACGGCGCGACGAGCACCTTCCCCACCAGCGCCTACCAGGCCGCCAACTACTGGGTCGACGTCGTGTTCGACATCACCTAGCCGCAGGCGGCCGGGGACAGTCTCTCCGGCCGTCGTGCGCGATCGATGAATGCGGGGCCGCCGGACAGCCGGCGGCCCCGCAGCCATGCGGCCCGCTCTTGTACGAGGAATTCCAGACTCCACTCCATACATATAACCCGGTCGCACCCATATATCGCGGAATAACCGTTTGACGGCACCGGCAGGAGCACTCCCATTCAGCCGAGAGCCCATATAAAGGTCTGGCAAGAACATCACCGGACACGTGCGTCCAAGACCTGATTCCGGCACCCGCGTCGTCAGACTTTCGGCCGTCCGGCTAACGATTCGCCAAGGGTGCGACCGGGGAGGTTGCAGGTGCCATATGGCAGGCAGAGTTTGAATCCGATGACGCGGCGGATGCTCCGGATCGCGCTGACCACTTTCGGGGGCGGCGCGATAACCATGATCAGCATGTTGGGAGCCGCTCCGGCACCGACACCCGCCCCCGACATCACGCACAGCGTCTCATCGTCCTCGGAAACGCCCTCGGCAACGCCCTCGGCGGCGCCGTCGTCGGCGGTGGCGACTCCTTCGACAGCGCCCTCGGCGACGCCGTCGGCGACTCCCTCGATGACATCGCCGGCAAGGCCGCCCGCCCTTTCTCCGGTAACGCCTCCGGCGCGGGCAACGCGGAGAACTCCTGATTCCACACCCCTCATCCGGAAGCCACCCGGAAAACGGGCGACGCAGCAGAAGTCATTTACCGAGTGGTTCTCCGGAGACAAAGGGAGCGACCCCGGGGCACGCGCCGGAAAGCGGGCCCTACGGGCCAGCGCACGGGGGCGCAGCGCGGCGTGCCCCCCCACCTCGGTCATCTGCCTTGAGAACAGCCTGCCCGGCAATCCACCCAGTCAGTGGTACATGCAGACACCGACCGGGAACATCCTTGGATATCCAACCCAGATTAGCGCGGACAAGGGTGAAACCCTCAATTTCAAAGTGGCCACCAACGCGACCGACTACCGGATCGAAATCTACCGGATCGGATATTACGGCGGCATGGGCGCGCGGCTGATAACGACGATCGAGCCTTCCGCCGTCCTGCCCCAGATCCAACCGGCCTGCCTGACCGACTCCTCGACCGGCCTGATCGACTGCGGGAACTGGGGGGTGTCCGCCTCCTGGGCGGTGCCGGCCGACGCCGTCTCCGGGGTCTATCTCGGTAATCTGATCAGGGAGGACGGCGTCAGCGGCATGGGGCAGACGATATTCGTCATCCGGGACGACACCCGGAATTCCGAGGTCCTGGTCCAGACGTCCGACGCCACCTGGCAGGCGTACAACACCTACGGCGGCAACAGCCTCTATCAGGGCTCGCCGGTGGGACGCGCCTACAAGGTGAGCTACAACCGCCCGTTCGTCACGCGCACCGGCTTCTTCCAGGCCGAATACCCCATGATCAGATGGCTTGAGTCCAACGCGTTCGACGTCAGCTACACCAGCAACGTCGACACGGCCAGCCGGGGCGCGGAGCTGCTGGAGCACAAGGCGTTCATGTCCTCCGGACACGACGAGTACTGGTCCAACGACATGCGCGGCAACGTCGAGACCGCCCGGGACAGCGGGGTCAATGTCGCCTTCTTCTCCGGAAACGAGGTCTTCTGGAAGACCAGGTGGGAGAACAGCATCGACAGCAGCGGCGTCCCCTTCCGGACGCTCGTCTGCTACAAGGAGACCCACGCCAACGCCAAGATCGACCCGAGTCCACAGTGGACGGGGACGTGGCGCGATCCCCGGTTCTCTCCCCCGTCGAACGGCGGACGGCCCGAGAACGCCCTGACCGGGACACTGTTCATGATCAACAGCTTCGCGACCGACTCCATCGTCGTCCCCTACGAATATGCCTCCATGCGACTGTGGCGCAACACCTCCATCACGAGCCTGCAGCCCGGCCAGTCGGCCACCTTCCCCCCCGGGACACTCGGCTACGAATGGGACGAGGCGCCCGACAACGGGTTCGCGCCGGCGGGACTGGTGAAGTTCTCCCGGACGACCTTGAGCACCACGTCGAAATACATGCTCGACTTCGGCAGCACCTACGGTCCCGGCACCGCGACGCACAGCCTGACGCTCTACAAGACCCCGAGCGGCTCGATCGTCTTCGGCGCGGGGACCATCCAGTGGGCCTGGGGGCTCGACTCCGAGCACGACCTGACCCCCGCCGGAGGCGGCCGGATGGCCGCGCCCCCTCCCACGGACATCCGGATGCAGCAGGCGACGGTCAACCTCCTGGCCGACATGGGCTCCCAGCCGGCCAACCTCCAGGCGGGACTGGTGCCGGCCACCCCGTCGACGGACACCTCCCCGCCCACCTCGACGATCGACTATCCGGCGAACACCGGGACCGTGCCCACCGGGACGATCGTCCCCATCCAGGGGACGGCCAGTGACACGGGGGGCGGCGTCGTCTCCGCCATCGAGATCTCCTTCGACGGCGGCACCAGGTGGTTCCAGGCGACGGGCCGGACGAACTGGCAGTACAACTGGACGACGCCCGGCACCACCGGGGCGGTGACGATCAAGACCAGGGCGGTCGACGACATCGGCAACGTCCAGACCACCCCGACCGAGACGACCGTCACCGTCGTCACCGGATGCGCCGGCTGCAGCCTGTGGACGCCGGCGACCGTGCCCGCCGACCCCTCCAACGACGACCCCAACTCGGTCGAGGTCGGGGTGAAGTTCCGGACCGCGAACGCGGGCTTCATCACCGGGATCAGGTTCTTCAAGGGGACACAGAACACCGGGACGCACACCGGCAACCTGTGGACCTCCTCCGGGCAACTGCTGGCCAGCGCCACCTTCACCAACGAGACGGCCAGCGGCTGGCAGCAGGTGGACTTCGCGGTCCCGGTGTCCATCGCGGCCAACACCACCTACGTCGCCTCCTACTTCGCCCCGGCGGGCAACTACTCGATAACCACGCCCTACTTCACCGCCGACTACACCAACGGCCCGCTCACCGCCCCCGCGAGCAGTTCCACGGGCGGCAACGGCGTCTACCGGTACGGCGCGACGAGCGCCTTCCCCAACAACACCTTCCAGACCAGCAACTACTGGGTCGACGTCGTGTTCGCACTGTCGAACAGCCTCTGGGGCAACACGGCGATCCCAGCCGCCCCGTCGGCCGCCGACCCCAACGCCCTCACCGTCGGCGTGAAGTTCAGGGCGACCACGGCGGGCACCATCCAGGGCATCCGCTTCTACAAGGGCCCGCAGAACACCGGCACCCACATCGGGACCCTGTGGACCAGCGGCGGCCAGCCACTGGCCAGCGCCACCTTCGTCAACGAGACGGCCAGCGGCTGGCAACAGGTGAACTTCGCGACACCCGTCGTGATCAAACCCGGCACCACCTACGTCGCCTCCTACTTCACCCCGACCGGGGGCTACTCGGTCAACAGCTTCTACTTCAACAACGACTACACCAACGGCCCGCTCACCGCGCCCGCGAGCGGCGCCTCAGGCGGCAACGGCGTCTACATATACGGCGCGACGAACGCCTTCCCCAACAAGACGTTCCAGGCCGCCAACTACTGGGTGGACATCGTCTTCAAGCCGTCGGACAGCCTCTGGGACACCGCGACGACCCCGGCCGCCCCGTCGGCCGCCGATCCCAACGCCATCACCGTCGGCGTGAAGTTCAGGGCGAACAAGACCGGGGCCGTCCAGGGCATCCGCTTCTACAAGGGCCCGCAGAACACCGGCACCCATGTCGGGAGCCTGTGGACCAGCGGCGGCCAGCTACTGGCCAGCGCCACCTTCACCAACGAGACGGCCGGCGGCTGGCAGCAGGTGAACTTCGCGACACCTGTCGCGATCAACGCCAACACCACCTACGTCGTCTCCTACTTCGCTCCATCCGGAGGCTACGCGGTCAACAGCTCCTACTTCACCACGGACTACGTGAACGGCCCGCTGACCGCCCCGGCGAGCGGCGCCTCGGGCGGCAACGGCGTCTACCGGTACGGCGCGACGAGCGCCTTCCCCAACAACACCTTCCAGGCCGCCAACTACTGGGTGGACCTCGTGTTCGTCTCGCCCTAGCCGTCACCACAGGTCACGGCCCGCAGGCCGGACCGGATCCGGCGCCCGCGCGCCCGGCC
>NZ_JBSFPS010000166.1:0-21800 GCF_053588315.1 Streptosporangium sp. NPDC003464
GGCGGGCCGCCTTGAACCCGTGAAGAAAAGTCTCATTGGATCTTGGGGTCTCGTCCGGTTGCTCTACCTTCGGACGATGACTCCGGCGTCGACGTCGACGTCGACATCAACCCCACGGTGAGTCACGGCAGCTCCTTTCCTGGACGGTGCTGTCAGTAGATCACCGCTTGGGGGTCGAGGACACGAGCCGCCAGGTCAGCTCTCGGTACTGATCTGCGAGGGCCAGGCGCGGATCCTGCAGGCGCGTCCCCGGCACAGCCGCCTCGGGTCGGCCGCGGCGACGGGGATGGCTTGGGCGGGGGGCCAGGCGTCCGCTGCGGCCCGAGGTCAGGCAGCAGGCGGCTTCGGGGACCACGGGGTCGCCGCGGGTGACGGCGCGGTGCAGCCGGTCCAGTCGCGTTGTGGGCCGGCCTCCGCTGCCAGCGGGGAGCAACCCATCGGGACGTGGGCGTCGGGGGCGGCGGGGAGCCGGTAGGGCTCCATCGGGCCGCGGCGGAGCTCGCTCATCAGCGGGGCCGGTTGCCGGGGCCCGTCGTAGGGAGCGAAGGTTTTGATGGGAATGGCGGGCGTTCACGGACACCGGTGACGCATGGTCCCAATGCTTGTCAAGACGCTGATGATATTGCCGGACCGCCCTGTCATAGCCCCCTTGAGTGGGCTTGTCACGCTCCAACGCTGGGCGGTTGGATCCAGAGGTGATCTTCTGCGGTGCGTCACAGGCGGGTCTCGGATGCGCCACCCATGTCACCGCCCGTCCTGCCCGGCCCGGCCCCCTTGCCGCGGGCGGGTCATCGGCCCGCGCCGTCCTCCAGGAAAAGGAGTCGTGACCATGACCCTGCTGACCTACACCGTCCTCACCGACCCGGCGCCCCTGGAGGCGTCAGCGGCCGGGCGACCGTCCACGGGAACGGTGTACCTGGTCATCACCAACACCGGGCAGCAGGCGGCGTACTGGTCCACGATCGAGGTGGAGGTGCCCGTCGGCAACGGCGTCGGCGACCTCACCCCGGACGTCAACAAGATCAAGCCCAAGGGCGAGTACGGCCCGCGGTCGGGCACCCGGTCGTCGGTGGACGTCCGGCGGGTACCACAGAGCTCCAACGCCTTTCAGGCCACCGCCCCCGGCGGCAGAGCCTCCTTCGCCCCCGGCGACCACATGGTGCTCAAGCTGGAGAACGTCACCGTCACCCCCACCGCCGGGCTGGCCGTGCTGAAGGTGACCGAGAAGGCCGGCAGAACCAAGACCGGGAGCACGAGCAACAGCTTCGCGGCGGTGGCGCTGGTGAAGACCGCTCCGAAGGAGCTCCCGGCGCCGCGCGACTTCCGCCCGGACAAGGCCATGGTGGACGCCGGTGAAAAGCTCACGCTGCGCTGGGAGGGGTCCGCCGGCTTCGGCTACAAGATCATGTACCCGGGCGCGCCGCAGCCCGTCTCCGTCTCAGGGGGCAGCTGGTCACCGCCCGACGCCCCGAAGCGGGCCACCACCTACATCCTCATCGCCACCGACCGCAACACTCAGCAGCAGCACTTCCTCACCACGACCGTTCAGGTGCGCAATCCCGTCCTGGAAACCCTCACCGCCATCAACGGCGTCACCACCCCGTGGGTACAGGGATCGGCCAAGGGCGACGGAGCCTTCACCTTCTCCCAGGGCGCGATGCACGTGCGGCGCGAATTCGCCTCCCAGGAAGCCGGGGCCCTGCACGCCGGCGAAGCCACCGTCGACGGCGTGGGCACCGGTTATGTGAAGGGGCGTAACAGCGGCGAGGGAGACATCACCTTCACCCAGGGCGGGGTGAAAGTCTGGCGCGCACGCGAATCCAATGAACCGGGCACCCTGCACGCCGGCGAAGCCACGTTCAACGGCGTGGGCACCGGTTATGTGGAGGGGATTAACAGCGGCGACGGACACATCCGCTTCCTCCCGAACGGGGTGAAAGTCTTGCGCGCACGCGAATCCAGTTACGAGGGCACCCTGCGCGTCGGCGAGGCCACCATCAGCAGCCTGGCCACCGGGATAGTCAACGCCAACAAAATCACAGCCAACGAGGTGAATACCGACCGGGTCAAGGGAAAAGGCTTCCGCGACGGATGGATCACCTTTCCTCAAGATGGCATACAGGTATCCAGTGGCTTGTACGACACCCCACGAAGCGGCGCTGTGTACGCCGAGACGGGCATGTTCCGGAACCAGTCCTTCTCCGGGGGGAGGAGAATCGGTGGATCGCCATGTCGGATGGCGAAGAGGTATGCGTGATACATATGCATGAGGATGGGACGAGGAGCTACGGGGCCATAAGGGTGTCCGGGGTGGTCACCAAATCCAATCGCTGGTGAGTGGGTGATCGGCAGCCTGCTGCTGCGGCGCGGGCAGGGTGTCCCCGTGCCCCCCTCGGGGGGCACTCCAGCGTGATCATCGCCTCGAACAGCACCGGCGTCCGTCCTTGGTCTCGCGCGTAGGCAACTCCAGACCCGGTGCTCAATCCGGTGTCGATGAGGAGCTCGACGCGACCCGCACCCCCGGCGCCGTCTCCAGGTCCTCCAGCAAGGGCAGCGCGTCACATAGGGCGCGCAGCGCCTCGGGCGGCAGGTTCCGGCCGATCGCCTTGTCCCTGGTCAGCTCGGGAACGTCACGCCGGGTCAAGGCGACGTCATCGGGCAGGTTCTCCAGCGGGCCACCTGGGCGGCCGAGCCCGAGGGGGCGCATGCGGTTCAGGATGAACTTCAGCGAGTGGACCGCGGTCAAGCGGCGCTGGTCCCTGACCGCCGATCCCGCCGAGAAGGACGCCCTGACCGCACTCGCGCAAAGCTGCCCGAACCTGCCGTTGCCCAATGACGCCTCCGCCCTGACCCCTACGACTGAGAGCCCCGCCGGTGACGGGGCTCTCAGCGGGCGGCAGGGGGATACACGGAGTCTGACCTGCGGAGACGTTGCCATCTGGGGCTGGTGACGCGTTTCTTAACGGCACCCCATGCCGGCCCAGGAGCAGCCGTCGGCGCGGGCGGCGTGCGCGGCGGCCTCCAGCTGCTCCTGGGCGGTCTGGGCCGCCGTAGAAGCTTGCCGCAGGGCCCGCAGGGACGGAGGGGGCAGACGGTAGGTGGGGCACCCCGGCGATTGCCGGTCTAGTCGTTTTCCTGTTCCTGGGCGATGAACTCGGCGTAACCGTCCGCCTCCCAATTGAAATCAGATCGGGGGTTGTGGTCATGGATCTCCATCTCAAACAGCCAGCCCTCGCCGTAGGGGTCCCTGATGAGCAGCTCCGGAGTGTTGACGAGCTCGGTGTTGACGGCGACGACTTTCGCCTCGACCGGCGCGCAGAAATCGCTCCCCTCCTCGTAAAAATCAGCATCCCCCTCCTCGCCGGAATCAGCATCCCCCTCCTCCCAGTCCTCCTCGGAATCGGCATCCCCCTCCTGCCTCCAACTGACCCGACCGAAGTAGTCACCAAACTCGACGTAGCTACCTACCTCAGGCAACTGCACCCGTAGCCCTCTGTCGGGGAGCTGACCTGTGAAGAAGGCGGTGAAGCCGACCCTCACGCGGTCGCCGGGCTTCTGCAGCTTCCTGTCGCGCTCGAACCACTCCCCGTTGCCCCACATGTGCAGCTCACCGGCGTACAGGCGATCCTGGGGGTACTCGCTCACTTCTTCCTCCCATGGAAAGGCGAACCGAACTCTTCTGATCTTCGCCCGGCGGCGGCCGTAGTGTCGAGGGACGAACCCCCGGGCGGCGCGGTACTGGGCGTGAGACGGCCGTCAGAGGACTGAGCGCCGCACCGATCAAGCTATCCACCAGCAACAGAACAGTGCTCTAATTTCCGTCCGGCATAGCCATCGGCGCGCGACGCCCTGACCTGCACAAACGTCCGGCGCTCGCGGAGGCGTCGGCGAGCGGCCGTACGGCTGGGAGCGGTTCTTCTTGGACGATGCGGACCGGGCGCTGATCGAGCCCAAGCGTCGTCAGCGCAACCGGCTGGGGTTCGCGGTCTTGCTGAGTGGTCTGGCGGCTGTCTCGCCCGCTGGAATCGCAGGCCCGATAGCCGGGCCGGCCTCCGGGCCGGCTACCGGACCTACGGGCGGAAGCGCTCACAGAGGCGTTCGAGGCCGAGGCCGCTGATGAGCAGGCGTTCCTTGGCGTTGCTGAGAAGGTCGGCGCTCCAGGTGGTGAATCCGCCGTCGCCGAGGTTGAGGTCCTCTCCGGCAGGCGTGGTGGCGCGGATCTCGAAACAGGTGCCGCTGTAGTAGCCGCGGCCGCTCACCCGGTCGTCATCGAAGGCGAAAGTGGTGTCGGGATGCGTCTGCGCGAGCCGATCCAGGACGTCCTCGCACAAGGTCCGGCGGTGCCGTCCGGCGGTCAGGTCGGTGACGGACACGCGTACTGTGCAGACTTGGTAGCCGAGGTCACGGGCGCTGTCCAGGATGTCGAGATGGACGCCGATCTGCTCGACCAGGGCCGCCGTCTCGAAGGCGAACGAGCCCTCGTCGCGGCCGGCGGTGCACAGCCCCAGAAGCGTGAAGTGTGCCGACATGCCCGGCGCGGTGAAGGCCTGGGCGCGCACCACCCGATGGACGGCCGCCAGGCGGACCCGTCGGCGCGAGCGCGGATCGGCCTGCAGCAGGTCCCGGCGGCGTACCGCGCACTCCAGGGCCAAGGCATTGGTGACGTCCGCGACGACCTCGGTGTTACGGATGGTCGTGACCACTTTGTTCTGGTCCACGGTCGCCACCACGGAGTTGGTGCCCAGCGGGCACAGCGGCGACAAAGCCACAGCGGTGAAGGCATGCCGGGCCAGCCGCCCGTGAACGAGGGCGTTCAGGCGTGCCAGCTCGGCCGCGTCCAGCGCCGACGGCCGGGTGAAACGGTTGCGCTCGTAAACCCGCAACAGCTGACCCGGCGTCACGGCGGAGCGGCGACGGTAGACCTCCAGCAGCAGCGTCTGCAGGTCGGTCGGTGACAACCGCTCAGCAAGCGCGCTCAGCAACCCGGGCGTGGCACTCTCGCGCAGGATCCGGTCCAGCCAGGGGGCGGACGCCTCTGCCGCCGGCTGATCCATGCCTTGTCTAAAGGGATCATTCATCACCTCATCGTGGCGGATACCGAAACGCAGTCGCACCAGGTTTACTCACCGCCAAAGGCCCGGCATTCAGGTCGCCGTCAGAGAGATGGAGTAGCTCTGTGTGACGACCATGAGGCCCCCGCTCGGGTCCGTGTCATAGGACGCAAAGACATCCCAGGTGCTTAGAACATGACTCATTTGGCGATCAGTCGTTAGATCGTCCGTGGATGTGTTTCTTTGTCGGCTGGTCCCGATGAGTTCTGGCTGACGGTCCACCGCCGCTTCACCGAATGGAGCGCCACCAGGGTATGGGTCCAGCTGTACCGGATCCTGCTGGACGAGCTCGGCGCCCGCGGGGAGCTGGACCGGTCGCGGTGCGCGATCGACTCCGTCAGCGTTCGAGCGACCAAAGGGGGGACCTGACAGGTCCGAATCCTGTCGATCGCAGCAAGAACGGGTCGAAGATCCACCTCATCACCGAACGGACCGGTCTGCCGATCTCTGTCGCGATCAGCGCGGCCAACACCCATGACAGCCTGGCGTTGGAACCGCTGGTACGCGGCATCCCGCCAATCCGCTCTCGCCGCAGCCCTCATCCGCTACCGCCGACTCACCAAATGAGACGTCGTCCAAGGGATGGCGGACTCGCTCACGAGCAGCGATCAGGCCGCCCGCACCCACACGCTCAAGCTTCCGCCCTGCATCTCAGCTATTCGGTGTTGCTAAGTACGAGTAGTCAGTGTTACTTTGTACCGGTAGTCAGCAACACCAAGTAGCTGAAAGGAGGCGTCCCATGGGCAAGCTCGCCACCGAGATGCTCAAGGGAACGCTGGAGGGCATCGTCCTGGCGATCCTGTCCAGCCGGCCCGCGTACGGCTACGAGATCACCGCGCAGCTGCGCGATCAGGGCTTCTCCGACATCGCCGAGGGCACCATCTACGCGCTGCTGGTCAGGATCGAGCAGCGCGGCCTGGTCGACGTGGAGAAGGTCCCGTCGGAGAAGGGGCCGCCGCGCAAGGTGTACTCCCTCAACGACCAGGGACGGGAGTACCTCGAAGAGTTCTGGCGAACCTGGAGCTTCCTGGCCGAGAGGCTCGAACAGCTCCGCGAAGGAGGCAACTAGCCATGGCCACAGGGTCGAACGAGCCGAAAAGCCGTTACCTCCAATATCTGGAGGTGGTCACCGGGTCGCTGGAGGAGAAGAAGCGCTACCGGCAGTACAAGGCGCGTATCAAGCAGCTTCCCGAGAACTACCGCATCGCGGTCGAAGCCGTGGAGCGCTACCTGATGCACTTCGGGCCGGCCGACGGCGCCGGCGCGATGGCGATGTACGAGGACCTCGCCGACCTGTTCGAACAGGGCGAGGCGGACCGAACCCCGATCCGCGACATCTTCGGCGACGACCCCATCGAGTTCGTCGAGGCGTTCATGGCCAACTACCCCCTCGGCCAGTACCGGGCCCGCGAACGCAACCGCTTCACCAACGCCATCGCCCGCGCCGCCGGCGAAACCACCCCACCACAAGACAGGACAGAGTGATGACGACCCAGCAAGCCCCGGCGATCCAGGTGCGGGCTCTGGAGAAGTCCTACAAGGAGCTGCGCGTGCTGCGCGGCGTGGACTTCGAGGTGGCGCGGGGCAGCATCTTCGCCCTGCTCGGCTCCAACGGGGCGGGCAAGACCACCGCCGTGAAGATCCTGTCCACACTGCTCAAGGCCGACGCGGGCACGGCCCGCGTCAACGGCTTCGACGTCGCCGCGCAGGCCGCGAACGTGCGCGAGTCCATCAGCCTCACCGGGCAGTTCGCCGCCGTGGACGAGATCCTCACCGGGCGGGAGAACCTCGTGCTGGTCGCCCGGCTGCGGCACCTCAAGGATCCGGGCAAGATCGCCGACGACCTGCTGGCGCGGTTCTCGCTGACCGACGCGGGCGGGCGGAAGGTGGCGACGTACTCGGGGGGCATGCGCCGCCGCCTCGACATCGCGATGAGCCTGATCGGCGATCCGCCGGTCATCTTCCTCGACGAACCGACGACCGGGCTCGACCCCCAGGCGCGCATCGAGGTGTGGCAGGCCGTCCGGGATCTCGCCGACCGGGGCACGACGGTGCTGCTCACCACGCAGTACCTGGACGAGGCCGAACAGCTCGCCGACCGGATCGCGATCCTCCACGAGGGCCGGATCATCGTCAACGGCACCCTGGCCGAGCTCAAGCAACTGCTGCCGCCCGCCAAGGTCGAATACGTCGAGAAGCAGCCGACCCTCGAGGACGTCTTCCTCACCCTCGTCGGGACGACGGCATAACGGACCACGAAGGCATCACGAAGGCATAGGGAACAACGATGAGCAAGCATTTCTTCGGTGACACCACCGTCCTGCTGGGACGGTCCCTGCGCCACATAACGCGCAGCCCGGACACCATCATCACGACCGCGATCATGCCGATCGCCATGATGCTGATGTTCGTCTACGTGTTCGGCGGCGCGATCAGAACAGAGTCGGACTCGTATGTGAACTACATGCTGCCCGGCATCCTGCTCATCACGGTCGCCTCGGGCATCGCCTACACCGCCTACCGGCTGTTCATGGACATGAAAGGCGGCATCTTCGAGCGCTTCCAGTCGATGCCGACCGCGCGGTCGTCGGTGCTGTGGGCGCACGTGCTGACCTCGCTGGTCGCCAACCTGGTCTCGGTCGGGGTCGTGATGCTCGTGGCCCTGCTCATGGGCTTCCGCTCGGGGGCGGGAGTGCCGGCGTGGCTGGCGGTGGCGGGCATCCTGATCCTGTTCACCCTGGCGTTGACCTGGATCGCCGTCATCCCCGGCCTGACCGCCAAGACCATGGAAGGCGCGAGCGCGTTCTCCTACCCGCTCATCTTCCTGCCCTTCCTCAGCTCGGCGTTCGTGCCCACCGCCACCATGCCCGGCCCGGTGCGCGCCTTCGCCGACAACCAGCCGGTGACCTCCATCGTCAACGCCATCCGCGCCCTGTTCACCGGGCAGCCGGTCGGCACCGACATCTGGGTCGCCCTCGCCTGGTGTGTCGGCATCCTCGTCGTCGCCTACGCCTTCGCCATGAGGACCTACCACCGCAAGATCTCCTAGGTCGGCCGCGTGCCTGCACATCGAAAGGAAAGCTCATGAACGATTTTGTCCACACCCTCACGGCGATGCCGACGGCGCGTCAGTCCGGCTGTCCCTTCGACCCGCCCAAGGAGCTGATCGATGCCCGTGAGCACGGCCCGATCAGCCGCTTCCCCTTCCCCAGCGGTCACCAGGGCTGGCTGGTCACCGGATACGACCTGGTCCGGTCGGTCCTGGCCGACCAGCGCTTCAGCTCCCGCAAGGAGCTGATGCTCCACCACCCGCTGGTCGACTACGGCGACATCGAGGTCCCCCCGGCGCCGCCCGGCGAGTTCCTCCTCATGGACGAGCCGCAGCACAGCCGCTACCGCAAACCCCTGGTCGGCAAGTTCACCGTCCGACGGATGCGGCTGCTCACCGAACGCGTCGAGCAGATCACCGCCGACCACCTGGACGCCATGGAGAAGGCCGGCCCGACGGCCGACCTGGTGACCACCTTCGCCAAGCCCATCCCCTCCATCGTGATCTGCGAACTGCTGGGCGTGCCGTACGAGGACCGGGGCCGCTTCCAGGAGAACATCGACACCTTCCTCGGCGGAGAAGTCAGCGACGAGGAGCTGATCGCGGCCTACCTGGCGACCCAGGAGTATCTCGCCGAGCTGGTGGCCGCCAAGCGCGCCAACCCCACCGACGACGTGCTCAGCGACCTGCTCGACAGCGACCTGACCGACGAGGAGCTCAAGGGCATCGCCCTGATCCTGCTGGCGGCCGGGTTCGACACCACCGCCAACATGCTGGCGCTGGGCACCTTCGCCCTCCTGCGGAACCCCGACCAGCTCGCCGCGCTGCGCGCCGACCCCGCGCTCACCGACCAGGCGGTGGAGGAGCTGCTGCGGTATCTGAGCGTCGCCAAGCAGTTCCACCGGGTCGCGCTGGAGGACGTCGAGCTGGGCGGCCACACCATCGAGGCCGGCACGACGGTCATCCTGTCCCTCAACACCGCCAACCGCGACCCCGAGCGCTTCCCCGACCCCCACACGCTCGACCTGCGCCGGCAGAACGGCGGCCACCTGGCCTTCAGCCACGGCATCCACCAGTGCCTGGGCCAGCAACTCGCCCGCGTCGAGCTGCGCGTCGCGCTCCCCGCCCTGATCAACCGCTTCCCCACGCTACGCCTGGCCGTACCCGCCGAGGAGGTCAGCCTGCGCCCGGAGACCGCGGACATCTACGGAGTCAAGAGCCTCCCGGTCACCTGGGACGCGTAACCACTGACCCGGCCGCCACCGCTGTGGCTACCCGCCTCTGTGGCGATCGCGTCCGCGCCGCCCGTGTTCCGGTGACACCCGGACGAGGGCAGCTCAGCCACCGGAGCCCGAGAGCCGGACGCTTCACCGCCTACGCATCACACGCGTGCTGCTGACCAGCACCTGCCCCATCCCGCACTCCCCCACAGGCCGGATGTCCGCCACGGATTCACCGCGGCTCACGTGAACCTCATGCCGCCCTCGAACAGCCGGAACAGGCTTCATCAGCGGCCTCCCCCTGAGCGGCACCGCCCATACGGGCCGGAGCGAGACGACGGCATGAGGCTGACGGCCGGGGCGCCCTTCGGCAAAAACTGCTCGTGCTCCTCGCGCACCACGCTTGCCGCGCCGATCCAGTAACGCGGACCGTCCCGGTCGATCCGGGCGTACGTCTTCTCCAAAGTCTCAGATCCCTGAGTTTCAGCTCTCCAGAAAGGAATCACAGCATGGCAGACACGACAAGCGGGACACCCGAACAGGGACACGTCGGGCGTCGCACCGTGTTGAAGGGCGTGCTGGGCGCCGGCGCGCTCGCCGGCGCACACGCCGGCCTCGCCGGCCACGCCAACGCCTCCGTGAGCCGTGACGGTGGTGACGATGCCGAGCACGGTGTCGAGCACGGCTGGGGAAAGGTCGCCGACGCGTTCCGCAAGAACTTCAGAAACCCCGGCGAGGTCGGCGCGGCGTGCAGCGTCTACGTGGGCGGCCGCCCGGTCGTCAACCTGTGGGGCGGCCTCGCCGATCGTGAGGCGGACCGACCGTGGCGCAAGAACACCATCGTCCAGGTCGCGTCCACGACGAAAGGCGCTACCGCGATCTGTGCCCATATGCTGGCACAGCGCGGTGAACTGGATCTGGACGCCCCGGTGGCCCGATACTGGCCGGAGTTCGGCGCTGCCGGCAAGGACCAGATCCCGGTGCGCTGGCTACTGTCACACCAGGCCGGTCTGCCGATCGTCGACGGACCGCTGACGTTCGAGCAGGCCTGCGCGTGGCACCCGGTCATCCGCGCGCTCGAGGCGCAGAAGCCGCTGTGGCGGCCGGGCACCGAGCACGTCTACCACAGCATCACGTTCGGGTTCCTGGTCGGGGAGGTCGTGCGCCGGATCTCCGGCAAGTCACTGGGCAGGTTCTTCGCCGAGGAGGTGGCCGCCCCGCTCGGGCTGAACGCCTGGATCGGGCTGCCTGAGAAGCAGGAGAGACGGGTGGCCCGGATCCACTACGCCGCACCGTTCAGCGTGGAGGAGCTGACGGCCGGGCTGATCGCGATTACCGGGCTCGACGCGGACACGGTCACCGCATGGGTGAACGCCGTGTGGGCTCCGGGCTCGGTCCAAGCCCGCGCCGGCGAGCTCGGCGGCGCCTTGGACAACACGACCGACTATCACACCACGCGTGCCTGGCGCGCGGCCGAGTTCCCGGCCGCGAACATGCTCACGGACGCGCGCTCGTTGGCGCGGATGTACGCCGCCACGGTCAGCGACGTCGACGGGGTGCGGCTGCTCGATCCGTCAACAGTCGAGAGAATGACGGTCGTTCAGACCGACAGGACGCCGATGCACGGGCTGCCGCCGGGGCTGAACATCCCCGCTGACCGATCCTTCTGGATGTCGCTCGGGTTCTGGCGGGCCTGCCAACCGCTGCCGATGGCCGGACCGGGGTCGTTCGGCCACCCGGGCTCCGGCGGATCGATCGGCTTCGCCGACCCTGAGGCCGGTGTCGGCTTCGGCTACGTCACGAACCTCTGGAACTTCCGGCCCGACGATCCGCGCGCGGCGGACCTGGCCAAGGCCGTCCGGACCTGCCTCGGATGACGACAGTCCTCGCGTGACGGAGCTCCAGAAGGCGGCGGCCGAGCTGGAGAGGTCCTGATGACCCCGCGCCCGGTGACGGTACGCGATCGCAGTCGCAACGGCCGCCGGCCGCGGCTGAACGTCCCCGTCGTGCGGGCACCGATACTGCTGCTCGCCATGCCGACCGGGATCGGTCGCGTGCCCCGCCGGCCGGATGAGTCCGGGAGGCGCGCTGTGCGGGGCACCGGGCAACCGCTGTGGATGCTCCCCGGCCCCGGATCAAGATCGAGCAGGGCCGAACGGCCGTACCGGTAAGCCTCAGCACAGCACATCGAGGAGCTCGCCGAGCAGCTCGGCGAGGCCGCCGTCGACGTGCCCGACCAAAAGGGGCGGGTGTTCTGCGGGTGACACCGCCCAGGCTCCACGGAGGGAGACCCGATGACGACACAGGAGATCCACATGCAGGGTCTTGAGAAGTCCTGCTCATCGGCGCTGCGCGCGTCCGACGAGGACCGCGACCGGGTCACCGAACTGCTGCGCGCCGCCGTCACCGACGGCCGGCTCGACCCGGTCGAGTTCGACGAGCGGCTGGACGCGGCGCTGGCCGCCCGCACCATCGACGCCCTGACCCCGCTCATCACCGATCTGATCGCGGTGCCAGGCAGCGGCGGCGCACTCACGCTGCCGCTCGCCGGCACGCCGGCCGAGCCGGCCGCCGAACTGCTCACCATCAAGGAGCGGCACGGCACGATGCGCCGTGACGGCCGGTGGACGCTGCCGCACCGGCTCGCGCTGCGCACCGCGTGGTGCGAGGTGATGCTGGACCTGACCAGCGCGGTGCGCACCGCACCCGAGCTGGTCATCGAACTGCGAGTACGTGGCGGCGACGTGGAGCTGGTCCTCGCGCCGGGCATGGTGGTGGACGCCAACGAGCTGTCGGTGCGGCACAGCAGCCTGGCGATCAGCAGGGACGCGGGCGACAACACGCCCGAGACACTGCGCGTCCGCCTGGTGGGCCGAATGCGGCACGGCCGGCTCAACGCCCGGTGGCAGGCGCCACGTCGGTGACGCGGCAGGGCGAGGCGGGTCCGCGCCTCCGTGCTGGGCAGCGCAGGCGCGGATCTTCAGGAGCCCTTCGGTTGTGACCACCGCGTTCCCCGATCCGCTCATCAGGAGGCCGGCCCCCCACATGCCGGAGTTTTACCTAAATGCTGACATCTCACCTTGTTTGAGAATCATCATTCTCATACCGTGTGATAACGGGACAAACCTCCCGTTTCTTGCCAGAAAGGGAAGCTGTCATGCCGCAATGCCAGCCCTTGGCGCCGTTCATCGACCAGATCGTTCAGCTCGAACCCTGCCCTTCGGGCGACTGCGCCCGAAGGGCAGACGATCTGAGACGCAGTCTCGACGACATGAAAGAACGGCTGGAGCGGGCGCTCCAGCGGGAACGGCAGTTCACCTCCGACGCCTCCCACGAGCTGCGCACGCCCATCGCCGGACTCCGTGCCGAGCTGGAGGACGCCTGGCTGCACTCGGGAGAGATCGACATGGACGGAGTGCTGGAGCGCGCGCTGAGAAACCTCGACCGGCTGCAGGCGATCGTCGAGGACCTGTTCCTGCTGGCCCACCTGGACACCGCGTGGCCGGCGAGAACGCAGCCGGTGAATCTGGCGAGGCTGGTCGACGCCGAGATCTCCCGGCGGAGCGACCGGGACCGGGTCCAGCTCAGCATGGACCCGTACGTCACCGTCGCCGCCGTCGAGGACCAGATCGGCCGGGTGCTCAGCAACCTGTTGGACAACGCCCACCGGCACGCCGAGCGGCTGGTGCTGGTGCAGGTGCGCCGTGAAGCGGGCGCCGCCGAGCTGACCGTGACCAACGACGGCCGGGGCGTGCCCGAGGCCGACCGGGACCGGATCTTCGATCTGTTCGCCCGGGTGGACGCCTCCCGTAGCCGTGACCTCGGGGGAACGGGACTCGGTCTGACGATCGCCCGGGAAATCACCCAGGCCCATCACGGCACCCTGACCGTCGAGGGAACCCCGGCCGGAGGCGTGCGCTTCGTGCTCCGGCTGCCCGTCGACGCGGAACCGGATCTGTGAGACCGCGCCCGGACCGGTCGTCCCCCCCTCGGACGCGCCGCCCGTAAAGATCGTCGGTACCGGGCCGACACCGGCGCCGACCTGACGCCCACACGGCAAGAGAACGACGACCCTCGCAGGGAGGTGACGAGGTTGGGCAACGAAATGGATCGAGTGAGGATCATGCGGGTGGCCGACGCGCTCTTCAACGAACGCGGTGTGCACGCGGTCGATATGGCCACCATCCGCGATATTTCGGGTGTGCCACTCAAGCGGATCTACGCGACCTTCGCGTCCAAGGACGAACTGATACACGAGGTGCTCCGCCAGCGTGACATCGATGCCCGCGCGGCCATCATCCGGTATGTCGACTCCCACGCCGACGCCCCCGTGGACAGCATCCTGGCCGTCTTCGACTACCTCTACAACTGGTTCAGCCAGCCGGAATTCCGCGGCTGCTTCTTCATCAACGCCTTCGGCGAGATGGGAAGCGTCTCCGACCGCATCGCCGACATCACCCGTGTCCACAAGTGCGCGGTGACGGACTACTTCAGCGAGCTCGTGGCGGCGGCGGGCCTACCCGCGGACGTCGCCGACCAGTTGTCGATCCTCGTGAACGGCGCCATGGCGACCGCCGGCATTTTCGCCACCCCCGAGACGGCCCACCAGGCCAAGGCCATCGCACGCCTTCTGATCGACGCCTCCGGCGGGCCGGACGCCGGCCGGACCGACATGCCGGCACCCCTGGCGCCGGCCGGAGCGTGACACCGGGCCGAGCGGCGCCCTCTCGCTCCGCGACCACACTCCGGAGGGTGAGCGATCCGCGCCTCGCGAAGGCTGTCCCACTGTTCCTCAACCCCATGGGTCCCGCCGTCACGCCCGTCCAGTGTGATGACTTAATGTGACCACATGTTGGCTTATCGTGAATTCGCGCCGGGTCACGCCATGCCCCTGACAGGCGTCCCGACGTGAGCGCAGCGTCAGACGCCGGCCTGCGCCGTGCCGTATCCCCGCTGGAGCTGTTCTTCGACCTGGTCTTCGTCTTCGCCGTCGGGCAGCTCGCGGAGCACCTGCACACCGAGCTGTCCTGGCGCGGCGCCGCCGAGACCGCGGTGATGCTGGTCGCGGTCCTCAGCACGTGGGTCCTCACTAGTTTCGACGCCACCTTCCTGGACATCACGCGGTCCCGGACCCGAGGGCTGGTGCTGGCGGTGATGGGCCTGGGCCTGTTCATGAACGCCCAGATCCCGCATGCGTTCGCGGACCGTCCATGGGCGTTCGTGGTGCCGCTGGTGGCGATCCTGCTGCTGACCGGCACGACGGCCGCCGTGACCGCCTCGGTGGCCGTCCTGCGGAGCCACTACCACCGGGTGCTGGTGTGGGCCGCGGTCTCGATCCCGCTGTGGCTGGCCGGGGCCGCGGTGGGCCACGGGCCGCGGCTGGCCTGGTGGGCCGGTGCCGCCGCGGTCGACCTGACCGGGACGTGGCTGAGACACCCGCTGCCCGGCAGGGTCTTCCCGTCTCGGCACTTCGTGTTCGACGCCGAGCACATGGTGGAACGGATCCGCCTGTTCCTCATCCTGCAGCTCGGTGAGACGGTGCTGACCATCGGTTCGACGATCTCCGACGCTCCGGTCGACGCGCCGACGGTGGCCGCCGCCTTCGGCGTGTTCGTCGCGCTGGTGTGCCTGTGGGCCACGTATTTCCTCGGCGGCGAGGAGATCGTGACGCGGCAGATCGCGACCACGGCCGACCCGATGCGGTCGATCCACCGCGCGGTGAACGGCATGTACGGCACATTGACCGGTCTGGTGGCCCTGGCGGTCGGGTCCGAGCTGGTGATCGGTCACGCCACCGGACCCGGCAGCGCCCGACTGGGCCTGCTCCTGTTCGGTGGCCCGATCCTGTATCTGATCGCGCAGGCGTGGTGGTACTACGTCACCACGGGACGGGCGTGGGCCGCGCGGCTTCTCGCGTGCGGTGCCTGCGCCGCCGCCGGGGTCGCGGCGCGGTGGCTGTCGCCTCTGGTCTCAGTGCTGATCCTGGACGTCATCCTCGCGGTACTGGTCATCGCGCTGAGGCGGGTGCACCGCCAAGTGGTCGAGACGCTGGGCGCCGAAAGTGGGGACTGACCGGAAGGACGTTTCCATTTCATGCGTCGGTACACCCCGTCTTCATACGCTGGTACACCGCGTCGAAGTCGTCGACCTTGAGGCACAGGTGCATGGAGCCTGCGATCGACGCACCCAGGTCCGAGACCGAGATCCGACGTGGTCGCGCCCGCCGGCAGGGCCTTGCTGGTGCGCAGCCACGTCACGCCGTCATAGAAGATCGCCTCTTTGCCGTCGCCGGTGTCCCACGCCCGCGATCCGACCCGGGCGGTGAACTCAGCCTCCGCCCGGGAGAGCTTCTTCGGCTTGCAGGCCTCGCGGATCACCTCCTGGTGCTCGAACGGCGTGGTGCGCCGCTCGGTGTACCGCTTGATCCGCGAGACGTCCTCGATCCCGAGCTGCCCGCTGAGATACACCAGCACCTCATCGGGCACTTTCCCGGGCGGCGTGGACGGGCGCCGCGGCGAAGCGGGGCAGGACCTCTTCGGCGAGCTCGTGCAGCAACTCGTCGACGGGGCGGTCGTTGGGGCGGAGGTTGAAGGAGACGTGGGCGACGCCGAGGTCGGCCATGGTCTCCAGGTGCTCGACCAGGGCCTTGCGGCCTGTGCTGAGGCCGAGCCGGATGGGGTGGGCCGGGGCGTCGGGGTCGTCCTGGAGGGTGAGCAGCATCGGGGTGAGGTACGGCTTGCGGCCATCCGTCGACTCCCGCCACTCACGAGTCTTCAGCCGCAGCGCGCCCAGCTCGCGCGGGTAGTTGAGGGAGGCGTCGGCATGCTCGGCGATCCAGTCCGGGGTCTGCTGGGCGCCGCCGGCGACGGCGATCGGTATGCCCGCCCGGTGCACCGGCTTGGGCAGGACCTCCAGCTGCCGGTCGCCGCCCAGGCCCGCAGCGGACCGCTCCAGCGGGCCTGGGCGCCAGGCGGCGCGCAAGACCTCCACACCCTCACGGAACGCCGCGCCCCGGGCGTGGAAATCACGTCCGAACAGCGGGTACTCCACGGGGCGGTCGCCGCTGGCCAGGCCGAGCAGCATCCGGCCGCCCGACAGGACGTCGACGGTGGCCGCCGCCTTGGCGACCAGCAGCGGTTCGCGCAGAGGCAGGACGACGGCGCCGGTGCCGAGGACGACGTTCCGAGTGGTGGCGGCGAGATGGCCGAGGTGGGTGAAGGTCTCGAAGACGGTGCCGGCGTCGCCGAACTGGACGGGGTCGTAGAGCGGGATGTCGCGCAGCCACAGGGCGGCGAAGCCGAGCCGGTCGGCCAGTTGGGCGAGCCGGACGTGCTCGGTGAGGTCGGGGACGCCGAACGGCCGGCCGGCCTCGCGGTCGGCGCGCTGACGGGTGGGTCCCCAGTCGTTGTCGAGCGGCAGTTCCAGGCCGATGGTGAGGTGGCCGTCGGCGGGGGCGAGTCGGGCGAGTGCGGGATGAAGGGGTGCCATGGTGGATCCTCGGATGCGGTGGCGGCGGGGCCGTTCCGGGCCAGTCGGGGCTGCCGGGAACGGCGGGGCGGCGATCCGTCAGTTGAACCGGTCCGGGTGGGGGCCGGTGCGCAGGTCGCGGTCGGTCGTGGCGATCGCGGCCATGTCCTCGTCGGTCAGCTGGAAGTCAAAGACGTCGAGGTTCTGGTGGATACGGGCCGGGGTGACCGACTTGGGGATGACGATGTTGCCCAGCTGCAGGTGCCAGCGCAGCACCACCTGGGCTGGGGACCTGCCGGTACGCCCGGCAATCGCGGTGATCACCGGGTCGTCCAGGACGGCGCCTTGGGCGAGCGGGCTCCATGCCTCGGTGGCGATGTCGTGCTCGGCGTGGAAGGCGCGCAGCGCGGTCTGCTGGAGGCCGGGGTGCAGCTCGACCTGGTTGACCGCCGGGACGAGCGCGCTGCTGTCCAGCAGGCGCTTGAGGTGGGCGGGCTGGAAGTTCGACACGCCCGCGGCGCGGATCCGCCCCTCCTGGACGAGGCGCTCGACGGCCCGCCAGGAGTCCAGGTAGAGGTCGCGGGCGGGGATGGGCCAGTGGATCAGGTAGAGGTCGAGGTAGTCGAGGCCGAGCTTGGCGAGGCTGGCGTCGAAGGCGCGCAGGGTGGCGTCGTGTCCCTGGTCGGCGTTCCACAGCTTGGTGGTGACGAACAGCTCCTCGCGCGGCAGCCCGGAGGAGGCCAGCGCCCGGCCGACGCCGGCCTCGTTGCCGTAGATCGCCGCGGTGTCGATGCTGCGGTAGCCGGCCTGAAGCGCGGCGGTGACGGCGGAGGTGGTCTGGTCGTCGGGGACTTGGAAGACTCCGAAGCCGAGCTGGGGAATCTTGACGCCGTTGTTCAGCTTCACGGTGCTGAGGGCGGAGAGTGCCATGGTGTGCGGGTGCTCCTTCAGGCGGTACGCGGGGAGAGGGTGTAGCGGACGGTCTGTGCGCTGATGAGGCCGTCCCGGAAGACGAAGGTGTCGACGCCGTCGGCGACCTGGTGGGTGGCGGTGGTGGCGGTCCACTGCAGGAACAGGACATTCCCGGCGAACTGCGGGGTCAGCCGCCAGTCGGCGTCCGGGAGGTCGGCCAGCAGGCGGCCGATGCCCTCCTTCACACCCTGACGACCTGTCAGGACGCCTTCGGGGGTGAGGAAGACGGCGTCCTCCGTGTAGTTCCGGCTGATCAGATCGGGGTCCCCGGCGCCCAGGCGGTTGCCGTGGTCGGCGAAGACCTCCTGCGGAGTGCGGGTCATCAGCCGAGTTCCTTGAGTGCGGCGGCGGCGAAGGCGTGGTCCTGCTCGGGGGCACCGCCGCCGAGGCCGAGGGCGCCGATGAGCTGTCCGTCGCGGTGGACGGGCACGCCGCCGGCGATGAACAGCAGGGGCTTGTTCAGCGCGGTGGGCAGGGAGTGGAAGGGGCCGTCCGGCTTGACCAGGTCGACCAGGTCGGCGGTCGGCGCGTTCAGCTGAAGGGCGGTGTAGGCCTTGGCCGTGCTGGTTTCACCGGAGATGAGTACGGCGCGCTCGTCGCGGCGGAAGGCCAGCAGGTTTCCGCCGGCGTCGAGGACGGTGATGCTGGCGGGGACGCCCGCCGCGTCGGCGGCGCGGCGGGCGGCGAGGATGAGGGTCTCCGCGTCGGTAGCGGTCAGCGGGGCCATGGTGGTGGTGCTCATGGGACGTCTCCTTGTATCGGTGGGGAACACGCGGCCGGTGCGGCGCGGGTACGAGGGATCAGGAGCGGACGGCTCCCGCCGGGGCGGGAGCGGCGCTGCGGTCGGAGGCCGCGGTGGGGTCGAGGTCCACCGGGGCGGAAGCCGCAGTGGTGCGGGTGGGCCGCAGCTCCAGCCGGTGTGAGATGACGGCCAGCACCAGAGCGGCGGCGGTCAGGACGGCCCCGACGGCGTTGGGCGCGGTGTAGCCGAGGCCGGCGGAGATCACCAGGCCGCCGAGCCAGGCGGACAGGGCGTTGCCCAGGTTGAAGGCGCCGATGTTGGCCGCCGAGGCCAGCGTCGGCGCGCCGTGGGCGTGGTCCAGGACGCGCTTCTGCAGCGGCGGGACGGTGGCGAAGCCGAGAGCGCCGATGAGGAAGACAGCCACGACGGACGCGGCCTTGCCGGAGGCGAGGAAGGTGAACAGCAGCAGGACCAGCGCCAGGCCGCCCAGGGCGGTGTAGAGCATCGGCATGAGCCTGCGGTCCGCGAAACGGCCGCCGATGAGGTTGCCTGCCACCATGCCCAGCCCGAAGACCACCATCAGCCAGGTGATGGAGGATTCCGCGAAGCCACTGACCTCGGTCATCATCGGCGCGATGTAGGTGATCGCGGCGAACACGCCTCCGAAGCCGAGGACCGTCATGGCCATGGCCAGCATGACCTGGACGTTCTTGAAGACGGCGACCTCGTGGCGCAGCTGTACCCCGTCCGGCTTGGGTACGTCGGGTACGAGCTTGGCGACGCCGGCCAGGCCGAGTACGCCGAGGGCGGCGACGATCAGGAAGGTCACGCGCCAGCCGGCGCTCTGGCCCACGAACGTGCCCAGGGGCACGCCGACGACGTTGGCCACGGTCAGGCCGGTGAACATCATGGAGATGGCGCCCGCCTTCTTCTCCGGCGCCACCAGTTCGGCGGCGACGACGGAGCCGATGCCGAAGAAGGCGCCGTGGGCCAGCGAGGCCACCACTCGGCCGATCAGCATGACGGCGAAGACCGGGGCGACGGCGGAGATGACGTTGCCGAGGATGAACAGGCCCATGAGCAGCATGAGCATGTTCTTGCGAGAGATCCTGGTGCCGAGGACGGTCATGATCGGTGCGCCGATCATGACGCCGAGGGCGTAACCGGTGACCAGGAAGCCGGCCGTCGGTACGGACACGCCAAGATCCGCGCCGACCTGGGGCAGCAGCCCCATGATCACGAATTCCGTGGTGCCGATTCCGAAGGCCCCCATGGCCAGGGCCAGCAGTGCGAGCGGCATGACGAGGGTCCTTTGACAGACATAGTGAGTGCGTGAACGCCTTACGGGCGCCAACAATAATTGCACACGCGGGTTAATTGCAAACGCGAGTATAGTGAGCCGTGATACAGCGGCAGGTCTCCGACCTGCGCCTCCGCTCGCACGACCCGACCGAGGGAGCTGCTCATGACCGCCACCGACCCGGCGATGACCGCCCTGGCACACAGCTGGTCGGCGCTCTCGCTGCTGCACGGACGCATCGAGAGCAAAGTCGAACGCGCGCTTCAGGCCGGACACCGATTGAGCGCACGCGAGTATTCGCTGCTGGACGTGCTGAGCCGCCAGCACGACGGCGAGGGCGGACACCTGCAGATGCGGCAGGTCGCCGACTCCGTCGTCCTCAGCCAGAGCGCCACCACGCGGCTGGTGACCCGGCTGGAGGACCGCGGGCTGCTCTCGCGCTACCTGTGCCCCACCGACCGCCGCGGCATCTACACCGACGTCACCGACGACGGCCTGCGCCTGCTGGAGGAGGCACGCCCCACCCACAACACCGCCCTGCGCCAGGCCCTCGACCAGGCAGCCGTCGATCCCGTGCTCGCGCCCCTGGTCCAGGCCGTCCAGCAATTGCAGGGCGGTGTCCAGCCGGCATGACCCGCCGCCGCATGCGATGACGGCACGGAGAGCACCGCCCGGCCATCCCACCTCTTGCCGGGCGGCTGCATCCGATCACCGTGCTGACCGTGGAAAGACATCGGTGAGGTGCCTCGAGAGGTCCGGACAAGATCTAGGGACAAGGGGCACTCTGCCGATGAGCTGGAGTCGGGCTTCCGATCCGGACTCGCCGATGTCTTGTCCCAGGTCCTGCTCCCGGCACGGCATCACGGAGTCGACCTGGAGGCGGAGGCCGAGCGGAAATGGGTGCCGTGGCATCCTGACCGGCTCTCCCCCCAGAGCGGGAGCCGAGCGGCCGGCGCGGTGCTCAGCGAAGATGAGATGTAGGGCACCGGCGGCCGGGGTGAAGCCGCCCTGGTCACACAGCAGGCCCGATTACGCGAACTGGACGCCCGGCACGCCCCGGCCTGCGCGAGCAGATCGCCGGCGACATCGTCGAGACCGGCGGCGACTCCTACCGCCTTCCCGGACCAGAGCCCGCGCCGAACACCGAGCCAGTTGACCGCCCCCTGTCACGGTCAACTCAGCGCCACCATACTGGTGTCAGTCGCTCACGCGGACGGAGGCGCCATGCTGAGGAAGCTGAGGAAGACGACCCTTCATCAACCCCTGGAGCGCCTCCTGACGGTCCGTGCCCGGCAGGCACTGGACCTGGCCGAGCAGGAAGCAGGAGCTCAGGGACATGACCGTGTTACCGCCGATCACCTGTTGACGGGCCTTGCCCGCCTGGACGAGGGCGTGGCCGTCATGACACTCAACAGCCTCGGCGTCGACCTCGGCGCCACACGCACCCGAGCGACAAGCGCAGACCTCGCCCGCGTCACGGAGGCGGCCCGCCATGAGGCGGCCGGGCTCGGGCACCGGTACGTCGGCACCGAGCATCTCCTGCTCGGCCTCCTGCATGAGGATGGAACAGAGGCCCTGGGCATCGGCCTGCAACAAGCCCGCGATCAGATCATCAAGGTTCTCCACGGCGGCGTCCTCTGAACTCGCTCCAGATGATTAACACGTCGCGGGATCCCCGCCTTCTAATGGCGCCAGAATTCCGGCTGGTCACTCGCTGCAACTCCCGACCAGCACTCCCAGCAGGCTATGGTGGCTCCAGAAGTCATCAACACCTTGAGCCCATTGATCAACTTCTGGCTCTCGATCCAGCCAACACCCGGCTCTCGTTCACACCTTCCCGGCCACCACGTGGATGGCGATGGCACCGGAGGAGAAGAACGAGCCCGCGATGGACTTGTTGCTCACCACGCTGACCGCTGAGACCTTCCCGTAGGGGATG
>NZ_JBSFPS010000167.1:0-21750 GCF_053588315.1 Streptosporangium sp. NPDC003464
TGGCCTGGTAAAGGAGCCCCTGAAACATGCCTGTTAACCCGCCGGCTCCTCCGAGCCTGTCCGGTGATCTGCTCAGCATCCACCGGCTGCTGGCCGCCGGTGACCGCCCGCCCGGCCGGAGCCGTCAGCGGCGGCGCGTGATCGCCCGCTTGACGGACGAGAGCAGGCCGTACTGGACGATCTTCCGGGCGGCGGCCAGCTCCCTGCGCAGCCCGCCGACCTCGCGCCGCAGCTCCACCGCGCTCCTGCGCCAGCGGCCCGCCTCGTCACGCCACCTGGTCACCTGGGCGCGCAGCCGCTCGTTCTCCTTGGTGAGACGGGTGATCTCGGCCTGCGCCTCCGCCCTGGCCCGGTAGGCGCCGCGACGGCCGGTGAGCGGCCGGGCCTCGGTCCCGAACCCGTGGGTCTCGCCGTCCACCCAGAGCACCCCGAAGGTGTCCTCCACCGCGTCGTCGAGGTCCTCGTCCTGCCGCCGGACGACCGCGGCCCGGGCGAACGCGGCGGTGCGCTCCAGCCTGGCCGCGACGACCCCCTCGCCGGAGTCCTCGGCCAGCAGCACCGAGACCAGGCCGTATCCCTCCTCCACGGCCAGGTCGAGCAGGCGCGCGAGGCTGTCCTCGCCGGGGACCCAGCCGGCGGGCAGCCGCAGCCGGTACGGCGGGGCCGCCCCCTCCTCCGGCCCCTCCCCGCCGTGCGCCGGGTACGGCGCGGCCATCCGCACCGTCCGGGGGGAGTCGAGGGCGAAGCGCACCCGCCCCTCGTGGGCGTAGTGGCCGAGGATCAGCGCCAGGTCCAGGTCCGGGTTCCTCAGCGGCGCGCGCCCCTCGGCCCGGACGCGGTCCCAGGGGCCGGTGACGGTGACCACGACGTCGGGCAGGGTCCCGGCGAGGACGGCGTCCACGGTGGCACGGACCTCGTCATAGCCGTACGCGGGCCCGTCCGCCGCGCCGCCCGCCCGGCCGGCGGGCTCGACGACCACCTCCAGGTAGGGCACCTTCCACTGCCGGGCCGGGTGGGAGCGGAGCCAGCGGTAGGCCGGGATCCGGTCGGCGACGAACGCGTGGCTGACCCGGTCGATCGGTGCCTTGTCGCGCATCCGCATGGTCGGGCCCAGGTGGAAGGCGCGGGCCAGCGGCTCGGGCACGAAGACCGCGCCCGCCTGGGCGAGCCGGTAGCCCATCTCGGTGTCCTGGCCGAGGATGAGCTCGGTGTCCATCGGCCCGGCCTGCGCGAGCAGCGCGGCGTTGACCGAGGTGGCGCCGCCCACATGCAGGCTGAAGGCCCGGTGCGGGTTGGCGGTGAGACCGTCGGTCCGCTCGACCAGGTCCACCAGCCAGGCGTGCGGCTCGGCCGGTTCGAACAGCTCGGCCAGGTCGCCGGCGGCGGCCACCGCCTCGGGAGCGGGCAGCTCGGCCGGGGTGAAACGCAGCCGGCCGGTCACCACGAGGTAGGGCGCCGCGTGGTGCCAGCGCATGTGCGCCTCGATCGAGCGGCGGTCCAGGACCACGTCGGAGTCGAGCCAGTGGATCACCTCACCGGTGGCGGCGCGGAGCCCGGCGTTGCGGGCGTGGGCCCGTCCGGGGGTGGGGCAGACGACGAGCCGGGTGCCGGCGGGCCTCAGCTCGGGCAGGCGCAGCGGCGGCTCGCTGCCGTTGTCCACCACGATGACCTCGGTCAGGCCGGCGGGGTAGGTCTGCCCGGCCAGCCCCGCGAGCGCGAGGTCGAGCTTGTCCTGGTCGCCGTAGGCGGGCACGACGACGCTGACCCGCATCGACGGCGTCCACGCGCCGAGCTCGGGCGGGGTGAGGCTCCGGTAGTCGTTACCGGTGATCCGCGCTGTCATGGCGTTTCCAGGATCAGGCTCGGGCGGAAGCCGCGCCACTGGTACGTCGCGACGCGCAGGAAGTGGGCGAGCGAGAGCCGCCAGGTGTGCTCGGCGCTCAGCGAGCGCCGCAGCACGTAGCCGAGGCCGTGGGTGCGGTAGATGCGCGCCCCCGCAGCGTGGGCGGCCTTGAGGAAGCCGGCGTCCACCCCGCGGGGCAGGGCGGGGAAGCCGCCCAGCTCGGTGTATCCGGCCCGGTCGAGCAGGATCGTGCCGCCGGCCACGTGATCGGACCAGATCTCGCTGGTGTAGTCGGTGCGGCGGACGGTGGCCTTCAGCGGCTCCAGGTAGAAGAACTCGGCCGCGGAACCGACGATGTCGGCGCCGGAGTAGGACCTCGCGAGGAGAAGGTCGGCCAGGTGTTCGGGGCCGTACCAGTCGTCGTCGTCCCACTTGGCGACATACTCCCCGCTCGCCCTGGAGGCGGCCAGGTCGAGCACCTCCCCGAACGGGGTCGCCGCGTCCGCCTCGATCACGGTGATCGGCAGGCCGGACTCCCCCAGCGCCCGCCGTACCGCCTCGTGGGCGGCGGGGACGCCGTGCAGGGCCAGCAGCACCTCGACCTCGACCCGCCGCTGCCGGGCGATCTGGGCGAGCGCGGAGCCCAGCAGGTGCGGGCGCATGCTGGACATCACCACGCTGACCTTCGGGGTGGCCGTCTCGCCCCGCTCCCGCAGGCCGTGGCGGCGCAGCCGCACGCTGTGCTCCTCCCGGCGCAGGGCGGTCACCGAGCGCACCCCGCCGCGGTCCTCCTCGGGCGTCCAGTCCGCGAGCAGCCGGGCCAGCCCGGGGTCCACCCAGGCCGGCGAGGCGGCGGCGTGCATCGGCACCCCCGCGGCGGCCAGGCCGGTGACCGCGCCGGCCGGGACCTCGCGGGAGGGCCACCGGACGGTCAGGCCGCGCAGAGACCTGAGGCGGGCGACCTCGGCGGCGTCCGGCCGGTCACCGAGCGGCTCGCCGGCGGCCGTCCATCCCTGACCGGACCATGACAGCTCGGCCGTCCCCTCCGCCGCCGACCGCAGGAAGCCGGCGGGGGTCGCGGGGAGGGGCGGGGAGGCGGCGGCGGGGGGTGGCGAGGAGGAAGGAGTGGGAGGTGAGGGAGCCGAGGAGGGGGAGGTCGACTGCGCGGGCACCAGCGAAGGATAGCGAGGCCGGAAGATCGCTTCTCACCGCACTCCGGACTTGACATGGCTGCTCGCTGACAATGACTCACAGAAGTCACACAGGTCACGAGAACCTCTTAATTTCCCATTTATCGACATATTTGCACTTGAGAAGGGGTTAGCCTCAATTACCTTCCCCAATGACAGGCAACAGACAGAGCGGTAGGAAAGGTACGCGCGGATGCCCACGCCCCGAAAACTGACGCTTCTGGCGGCGATCGCCGGCTCACTGCTCCTGGTCGGGCTGGCCCTGCTCGTGGCCGTCGACGCCATCTCGGTGACGGCGGCCGTCGTGCTCGGCGCGATCGCGACGGTGCTCGCCGCCCAGGTCCTCGCGGTCGCGACCGTCCGCAGGGTCGACGGCAAGGCCCTGCGCATCGACAACCGGGTCAAGCGCTACGAAGCGGAGCTGGCCCAGGTCAAGGCCGCCACGGAACGGCTGGACCGGCGGCTGGCGGAGATGGTCGAACTGCTCAGGGAGCACGGGCACCGGCGCGACGAGGATCTGCAGGCGATCCTGGTCTCCCTCGGCGAGGACCGGCTGGCCGCCATGCCCCAGCGCACGGATGTGGAGGAGATGGTCCACGAGCTGCTGCCACGCCTGGCCGCCGTGGAGGCCAGGACCGGACAGGGCCGGCCAGAGGGAGCGGCATGAGCGGGGCCGGCCGCACCGGTCCCGGATCCCCTCTCCCGCACCACGCCCCGTCCGTGTCTCTCCCGGACGACGCCCCGTCCGCACCCCTCCCGGACCATCCCCCGTCCGCGCCTCTCCCGGACGGCCGGGCCACCCCCCTCCCGGACGGCCGGGCCACCCCCCTCCCGGACGGCCGGACCGCCGTCCCTGCCGCCAGGATCAGGCACAACGACTACGGGCCGCTGCGGCCGCCCGCCCCGGGCGGATGGGAGCCCCGCCTCAGGGTGAGCGTGGTGATCCCGGCGCACGACTGCCAGGAGGCCCTGGACCGCACGCTCGCCGGGCTGGCCGCGCAGAGCTACCCGGCGCACCTGATGGAGGTGATCGTCGCCGACGACGGCAGCGACCCGCCGCTGCGGATCCCCGGGCTCGCCCCGGCCAACACCCGGCTCGTCCGGGTGCCCGACGGCCGCTGGGGACGCGGCTGGGCCCGCCAGACCGGCGCCGCCGCGGCGGCCGGCGACGTCCTGCACTGGGTCGACTCCGACATGATCCTCGACCGGGAGCACGTCGAGGCGCACATGCGCTGGCACCACCTCGCCTCCTACGCCGTGGTGCTCGGCGACGTCCGCTTCACCCCCGAGGGCGTCGCCCCCCTCGCCCGGGAGGTCTTCGCGGCCGTGACGGCCGGGGACGCCGGGGGGCTGTTCGAGGGGTCGGCTCCGCACGCGTGGCGGGCGGACCTGCTGGAGGAGACCAGGTGGCTGCGGGACGCGGGCGCCGCGGCCTACCGCCTGCACTCGGGGGCCACCACCTCGGTCCCCGTGGCGCTCCTGCGCTCGGTCGGCGGGGTGAACACCGCGCTGAACATGGGCGAGGACACCGACCTCGGCTTCCGTCTCGCCCAGGCGGGCGCGGTCTTCATCCCCGACCCCCAGGCGCGCGGCTGGCATCTCGGCCCGTCCACCGTCATGCTCCGCGAGCGGGAGGTGCACCGGCACAACTGGTCGGTCCTGCCCGATCTCATCCCCGACCTGCGCTGGCTGCGCACCCACCCGCGCAGGAACTGGCTGGTGCCGTACGTGCACGTCGTCGTCGACGCCCGCGGCGCCTCCTACGAGGACGTCCGGGCGAGCGTGGACTCCGCGCTGGCGGGCACCCTCGTCGACGTCGCCGTCACCGTGGTCGGGCCGTGGGCCGCGCTCCCCGGCGGGCGCCGCTCCTCCCTGGACGAGCCGCTGCTCGACATGCGGCTGGTACGCAACCTCTACGCCTACGAGCCGCGTGTCTCCTTCACCGAGGAGACGCCCCGCAGCTCCGCGCCCGCGCCGTTCCGCCTCACCCTCCCCGCCGGGTGGGCGCTCGGCGCCGACAGCCTGACCGAACTGCTGAAGCTCGCCGAGGGCGAGGGGTACGGCCTGCTGAGCGCGGTGCTCGACGGAGCAGGTGAACCGGACGAGGCGGACGGGACGGACCGGGCGGACGGGACGGGGACCGAGGTCAGGGCGGTCAGGCTGGAGCGCACCGCCGCCTTCGCCAGGGCCGCGCTGGTCGGCGCCCCCGACGGCCCCGACGACCCCGACGGCCTGGTGCACGAGCTGTTCGGCTCGTTCTGGGTGAGCGCCGACGATTTCGGCGTCACGACCGCCGGCGAGGCGGAACCCCTCGGCGGTGATCCCGCCAAGTGGCGGGCCGGCGCGGCCCGGTGGAAACGCGAGGCGGAACGCCTGGAGGGCGAGGTGGCCGGCCTCCGCGCCGAGACCGAGCGCCTGCGGGCCGAGCTCAGGCAGTCGGCGGAAGGTCCGCAGCGCGGTCCCCTGCGCGAGATCATCGCGACGGCCATGCGGCAGGGGAAAGCCGGCTGATGTCTCTTCTGACGGATCTCGTCCGCGCCGCGGGCGAGCGCAACGGCAGGCGGCGCGTCCTCGTCTACTGCGCGGGCTTCGAGACGCTCGACGGGCTGGAGCCGTACGGGCCGATCGACCTCGACGGCGACCTCGGCGGCGCCCCGCGGGCCGAGGAGGGCGCCGCCGAGATCCTGGTGCTCGCCCGGACGCCGACCGACCTGCGCAGGGCCGCGACCCTGCAGTCCCTGCTGCCCATGGCCACGCGGGTCGTCGTCGCCGTGGAGGAGACGCCCCACTGGTACACCGCGCCGGTGCTGTCCCCCACGCCCGCCCACCGCTGGCGGTCGCTGACCGAGCTGCGCGTGCACCAGCCCAGGCGGCCCGCGTGGGTGGTGGAGGCGGGCTTCTCCAAGCCCACGCCCGCCGGCCGTACGCTCGCCGCGACCGCCAGGGCGTTCGCCGGGCACCGGATGGACGCCGTCGCGGCGCCCGTGGCGGGCCTGGCGGGCCCCGGCGCGGCGCACTGGCGGCCCGGCGACCCCAACGCGGCCCCGGCCGGCGTGACCGGCCCGGTCCCCGACCGGTTCGGCGCCCGCGGCGGCGACCTGGTCCTGCGCACCACCGGCCAGGATCCGCCGCCCTGGTCCGGCGACGAGACCCCGGTGGACCGCCCGGTCGCCGAGCTGATGAGCTGGGAGCGGATCGGCCGCCCCGGCGGGGCCAGGGTCCTGGAGAGCGACCTCGGGGACCTGTCCGAGCCCCGGGCCATCCCGCCGGTCGACGACCGCTCGGTCAACCCCATGGGCTTCATCACGGTGCCGTCGCTCGGCATGGCCGAGCTGTCGGTGGAGTCCGGCCGCTGGTCGGTCATCTGCGAGGGCCGCACGCTCACCGCCTTCGGCGCCTCCGGCTGCGTCACCGACGTGGACGTCAGCCGGATCAGGCAGGTCAGGGGGGTACGCGTGGACTGGCGGCGCAGCCACAGCGGCCCGGTGGCCGCGCTCCGGGTCGTCACCGGACTGGCCGCGGCCGGGGTGCCGCTGGTCTGCGGCACCGTGCCCCGCTGGGCGGGCGCCCTGGGCCCCGAGCTGACCAGGCTGATCACCTCGGCCGACGAGGCCACCCTCCAGGACGACCTGGAGCGGGAGGAGCACAGCATCCGGCTCCGCCGCGAGGCGCTGCGCACCCACGGCGTCCGCACCCGCTGGGAGCAGCTGGGCGCCCCCACCGCGCCCGCGCCGCTGACCTCGGTGCTGCTGGCCACCCGCCGGCCGGAGATGGTGCGCTTCGCGCTGGAGCAGATGGCCAGGCAGCGCGGCGCCGAGTTCGAGGTGATCCTCGCCCTGCACGGGATCCCCGCCGGGCACCCCGACGTGGCGGGGGCGCTGGCCTCCTACGAGCAGCCGATCACCGTGTTCGAGGCCGGCCGGGAGACCGTCTTCGGAGCCGTGCTGAACGAGGCCGCGGCCAGGGCCTCGGGCTCGTTCCTGCTGAAGATGGACGACGACGACTGGTACGGGCCCGACTTCGTCTCCGACCTGCTGCTGGCCCACTCCTACTCGGGGGCCGACGTCGTGGGCATGGTCCCGGAGTTCGTCTATCTGGCGGCGATCGGGGTGACCGTCCACCGCGAGCAGGTGACCGAGCAGATCACCAACTTCATCGCCGGAGGGACCATCTTCGCCGAGCGCTCCGCCTTCGAGGCCGTGGGCGGCTTCCGCACGCTGCCGGGCACGATCGACGCCCAGTTCCAGCACGCCGTGCAGGCCGCCGGCGGGCAGATCTACCGCACCCAGGGTCTGGGCTACATCCTGCGGCGCGGCAACGTCGCCAACCACACTTGGCGCGAGCCGATCGGCACGTTCCTGCGGCGCAACAAACGCCAGTGGCGCGGCTTCCGGCCCAGCGCGCTCATGGAACTGCCCGCGGAGGAGGTGTGAGCGCGCCGCGGATCCCGGGCAACGACTACGGGGTGCTCGGCCCGCCCGCCCCCGGGACGTGGGAGCCGCGGCTGCCGGTGAGCGTGGTGATCCCCGCCAGGGCGCAGCAGGACAAGCTCGACCTCACGCTGGCCGCCCTCGCCGTCCAGACCTACCCCGCGCACCTGCTCGAAGTGATCGTCGTGGACGACGGCAGCGCGCCGCCGCTCCGGCTGCCCGAGATCGTCCCGGACAACACCAGGCTCCTGCGGGTGCCCGAGGGCCGCTGGGGCATCGCCTCGGCGCTGGAGGCCGGTACGGCGGCCGCCGGCGGCGAGGTGATCCACCGGATGGACGCCGACATCGTCTCCTACCGCGACCACGTGGAGACGCACATGCGCTGGCACCACCTGGCCGACTACCTGGTGGTGCTGGGGACGCTGCGCTTCACCGCCATGGCGGGCACGCCGCCCACCGCGGCCGAGGTCCAGATCGCCGTCGCCAAGGACAGAGCCGACACCCTCTTCGAGCCGGACCCCGACCACGGGCACGGCTGGATCGACGAGCTCGTCACCGCCCACCGCGGCTTCCGCGACGCGCCCAGCCCGCTGCTGCACCGCGTCCACGTCGGCGCGACGGTCTCGCTGCCGGCGGCCCTGCTGAAGGCCGCCGGGGGCCTGGACACCTCCCTGACGCTCGGCGAGGACACCGAGCTCGGCTACCGGCTCACCCAGACGGGCGCGGTGTTCGTCCCGGACGCCGAGGCGCTCGGCTGGCACCTGGGCACGACGACGGCGATGCGCAGGGCCGGTGAGGTCAGACGGCACAACGACCCCTTCATCGCCGACCGCGTGCCCTACCGGCGCAACCTGCGCACCGACGCGGGGCGCCAGTGGCTGGTCCCCTACGTCGACGTCGTGGTGGACGCCCGGGACGCCTCCTTCGAGGATGTCCGGGCGAGCGTGGACGGGGCGCTGGCCAGCACCCTGCCCGACGTGCACGTCACCCTGACCGGCCCGTGGGCGTCGCTGACCGGCGGGCGCCGCGCGCCGCTGGACGACCCGCTGCTCGATCTGCGGCTGCTGCGCGCGCAGTACGCCCACGAGGGCCGCGTATCGTTCGCCGAGCGGGCCCCCGCGACCTCCTTCCCCGCGCCGTTCCGCCTCACCTGCCCGGCCGGGTGGGTGCCCGGGGCGGAATCGCTGGCCATGCTGGTCGGACAGGCCGACAAGGACGACGAGGGCCTGCTGCTCGTGGCGCTGGAGGAGGACGCGTCGGGCGTCGTGGCCGCCCGCCTGGAGCGGACCTCCGCCGTCGCGCGGGCGCTGCGCGTCGTCCGCGACGGCGAGTCCCTGGACGACGTGATCGCCGACCTGTACGGCGCCACCTGGCTGGACGCCGAGTCATGGCGGCTGCGGCCGGCGGCGCGGGCCTACCCCCACTGGGCCTCGGACCGCAACCGGGAGGCCGTGCGCTGGCGCGCGGAGGCCGAGTCGCGCAGGCGGGAGGCCGAGCGCGCCCAGCGGCAGGTCGCCGCGCTCAAGGCCGAGCTGAAGGAGCTGCGCGCCTCGGCGGCCAAGGGCACCCGCGACACCGCGAGGTGGAAGGAGAAGGCCGAGCAGCGCCGGCTGGAGGCCGTCGCGCTGCGCCAGGCGCAGAAACGCTCCCTCCTCGGCCGCGCCGCCCGCCGCCTCCGCGGGCTCGTGGAGGGCGCCCGGTAGCCACGGCGCGGACCGGCCGCGAGTACGGCCGGCACCGCCGGACGGCTCCCGGGCGCATGGCGGTGGCCCACCCGGAGAGCATGGGCGGTCCGCGGAGAACGGCGATCGGCCGGACGGCTCTGAGGACCGGCCGGGCGGCTCCGGGGTCGGGCGGGCGGCTCCGGCAATCAGCCGGGCGGCTCCGGGGACCGGCCGGACGGCTCCGGGGTCGGGCGGGCTAGTCGCGGGGCATGGGCCGGTAGCGGGCGCCGACGGCGTCGTGCATGGTCCTGACGACCGTGCCGTGGGCCTTACGGCCCGCCAGCCAGCCGAGGAAGTCGTCCAGGGTCTCGGGGGAGACCGAGTAGACGCCGCAGCCCGCGCAGACCCGGTGGAACACCAGGGGGACGAGCCCGCCGCCGGTCTTCTCGGCGTTGAGGACCTGCTGCCGCATCTGCCGCAGCAGCGTGTCCTCACGGATCGAGCCCGGCGTGCGGATCTCGTAGCGGTCCCGGGGACGCGGCTCCTCGCCGGCCGGGCAGCCGGGGCAGCCCCACTCCTTGAGCCCGCCCACCCTGCGGGCCGCGTCGTAACCGCACTGCCGGGCCACCGCCTTGGCGTCGGAGTCGACCGAGCCGAACGGGTAGGCCAGGGTGGTGGGCCGGTAGCCCCAGGCGATCAGCGTCCGGCGGTCGTCGCAGATCTGCGTGCGCTGCTCGCTCCGGGCCAGCTGGGTGAGCCGGATGTGGGTCAGCGTGTGGCCGCCGATCTCGTGCCCCGCCCTGGCGATGGCGGCGAGGGCGCGGCGGTCCAGCTTGGCGTCGCCCCCGATGGTCTCGGTGTTGACGTAGAACGTTCCTCGCATGCCCCGCCGCTCCAGCATGCGGGCCGCCGCCGTGTGGGTGACGTCTCCGTCGTCGAAGGTGAGCGAGACGACCGTCGTGACCTTGGCCGGGCGCCCGGCGCCGCTGTCGGCCTGGGCGAGCGGCGCCAGGACCGTCAGGGATGCCAGGACGGCCAGGACGGCCGCCGCCGGTGCTCCCGCCCAACGAACGATCTTCACGGTGGCGGTCCTTCCGGTGACGGGCCAGGGCAGAGAGAAGCACCCTACAAGCCCGCGGGGCCCGTCGGATCATCCGTTACCGAACACTCACCGACACCGCCCGGGACACACGGGCGGGCCGGGGCCGAGGGCCGCCCCCTCGCCGGGGGCGGCCCTCGGCCGGCGAGCCCTCCTAGGGGGCGTCCTCGCCCTCGACCCGCATGACGCTCACCACGTCGCGGACGATGTCCATCTCGCGCAGGCCGTCGATGGTGGCCGACAGCGCCGCGTCACTGGCCCGGTGCGTGACCAGGACGAGCTGGGCGTCGTCACCGTGCCCCTCCTGGCGGACGGTCTGGATGGACACGTCCTGCTTGGCGAACATGTCGGCGACGCGGGCGAGCACGCCCGGCTTGTCGGCGACGTCCAGGGAGACGTGGTAGCGCGTGACGGTCTCGCCCATCGGGTGCACGGCCAGCTCGGCGTAGGTGGACTCCTCCGGGCCCCGCGTGCCGGCCAGCAGGTTGCGGGCCACCGCCACGATGTCGCCCAGCACCGCGCTCGCCGTCGGGGCGCCACCGGCGCCCGCGCCGTAGAACATGAGCTGCCCGGCGGAGCGGGCCTCCACGAAGACCGCGTTGTAGGCCTCCCGGACCCCGGCCAGCGGGTGCGTCCGGGGGATCATCGCCGGGTGGACCCGGACGCCGAAGGAGCGGCCGTCGTCGGAGCGGGCGCAGATCGCCAGCAGCTTGATGACGTAGCCCATCGCCTTGGCACTGGCCACGTCGGTGGCGGTGATCTCGGTGATGCCCTCGCGGTGCACGTCGGCGGCCGTCACGCGGCTGTGGAAGGCGATCCCGGCGAGGATCGCGGCCTTGGCGGCGGCGTCGAAGCCCTCCACGTCGGCCGTGGGGTCGGCCTCGGCGTATCCCAGGGTCTGGGCCTCCTCCAGCGCGTCGGAGAACGACGCGCCGCTGGAGTCCATCTTGTCGAGGATGTAGTTGGTGGTGCCGTTGACGATGCCGAGCACGCGGTGCACGTGGTCGCCGGCCAGCGATTCGCGCAGCGGCCGGATCAGCGGGATCGCGCCCGCGACGGCCGCCTCGAAGTAGAGGTCGGCGCCGTTGGCCCGGGCCGCGGCGTGGATGGTCGCGCCGTCCTCGGCGAGCAGCGCCTTGTTGGCGGTGACGACCGACTTGCCGCTGTTCATGGCGGCCAGGATGAGCGCCCTGGCGGGCTCGATGCCGCCGATCACCTCGACGACGATGTCCACGTCGTCGCGGGTGACGAGCGCTTCGGCGTCGGTGGTGAGCAGGGCCGGGTCCACGTCGGCGTCGCGCTTGCGGCCCAGCCGCCGCACGGCGACGCCGGCGAGCTCCAGCGGGGCCCCGACGCGCGCGGCGAGGTCGTCGGCCTGCTCGTGCATCAGCCGGATCACCTGGGAGCCGACGACGCCGCATCCGAGGAGAGCGACTTTCAGTGCCATCTGCCCGCACTCCCCTTCTCGTTCACTTCACGCATGGCTTGCTCGGCCGCGCGGCCCACCGGGCGGCCCGCCGCTTCAGGTCGTTTCAAAGCTGTCCTCTCAGCAGGTCGTCCTCGGTCTCCCGGCGGACGATCACGCGGGACACGCCGTCCTTCACCGCGACCACGGCGGGCTTGGGGAGGTAGTTGTAGTTGTTGGCGAGCGAGCGGCAGTAGGCGCCGGTGCCCGCGACGGCGATCAGGTCGCCGGGCGCCAGGTCCCGGGGCAGCCACAGGTCACGGACCACCATGTCGCCGCTCTCGCAGTGCTTGCCGACCAGGCGCGAGAGCATCGGCTCGGCGGCGCTCTCGCGGGAGGCCAGGCGCGCGGTGTAGTCCGCGCCGTAGAGGGCGGTGCGGATGTTGTCGCTCATGCCGCCGTCGACGCTGACGTAGGTCCGCAGCCCCTCGACGTCCTTGACCGTGCCGACCTCGTAGAGGGTCGCGCCCGCGCGCCCGGCGATGGAGCGGCCCGGCTCGACGGTGAGCCTGGGCACCGGCAGGCCCGCGCTCTCGGCCACCTTGGTGACGATCTCCCGCAGGCTGTCGGCGATCTCCTTGACGTCGGGCGCGGTGTCGCCCTCGACGTAGGGGATGCCGTAGCCGCCGCCGAGGTCGAGCTCGGGCAGGACGACGCCGTGCTCCTGCTTGATCTGCACCAGCAGGGTGGCCAGGCGGCGCGCGGCCACCTCGAAACCGGCGGTGTCGGTGATCTGGGAACCGATGTGGGAGTGCAGGCCGACGAGTTCGAGCTGGGGCAGGGCGAGGATGCGCCGGGCCGCCTCGGCCGCGGCGCCGCTGCTCAGCGAGAAGCCGAACTTCTGGTCGTCGTGGGCGGTGGCGATGAACTCGTGGGTGTGCGCCTCCACGCCCACGGTCACCCGGATCATGACCCGGGGGCGCCTGCCGTGCTTGTCGGCGAGGAAGCCCAGCCGGGCGATCTCCTCGAAGGAGTCGGCCACGATGTGCCCGACCCCGGTCTCGACGGCCTTCTCCAGCTCGGCGAGGGACTTGTTGTTGCCGTGCATCGTGATCCGCTCGGGCGGGAATCCGACGCTCAGCGCGACGGCGAGCTCGCCCGCGCTGCACACGTCGAGGCCGAGGCCCTCCTGCATGACCCAGCGGGCGACCTCGCGGCACAGGAACGCCTTGCCGGCGTAGTGGACCTCGCCGCCGGCGAACGCCTCGCGGTAGTCGCGGCACCGGGAGCGGAAGTCTTCCTCGTCCACCACGTAGAGAGGGCTGCCGTGCTCCTTGACCAGATCCCTGACATCCGCGCCGCCGATCGTGACCGAGCCGTCGACGCGGCTCGACGTTCGCGGCCAGATCGTCGGGTCGAGCGTGTTCAGGTCGGCAGGTGCGTGCGGAGGGCGCTCCTCGGGCAGCACTTCGGCGTGCCGGTCACCGGCGGGGTGGGCGAATCGACTCACCCGATCGAGGCTATCGGACGCGGTGATCCCTGTGGGACGAGTGCCCATCTGGCGAGACACGATCGACCGGAAAGACGCAAATTTTTAGTGCCATTAATAACTTGGGCCACATATTTTTACGTTTTGTGGCGATCTAGCCGCTAGGAGACCTGGTCCGCGGGAGCGCTCCAGGTGTTGCACGCCCGCACCGTGCCCTCCTTCTGCCCGCGCAGCATCCACGCGGCGCTGCTCGCGCCCGAGCCGTGCGACTCCCGGGACTCCGCCTGCCGCCCGTCCGCCTCCTCGCCGCCCCGTGCCAGCCACCGTCGCTGCTCGCGCAGCAGGATCGGCCCGACGGTCCGCAGCGCCGCCGCGGCCAGGCAGTCGGCCTGCAGTTCGAGACGCCGGGACCACGCCTCGTCGAAGACCTCCGACCCCCGCCGGTCGGCGATGCCGCTGATCTCCTGGACATGGTGGGCGTACTCGTGCGCGAGGGTGAACATCATCGGGAAGGCCCGGCCCTCCTCGACCAGCACGTTGACCACACGTCCCTCGGGACAGTAGATCCCGGCCCAGCCGTGGTCGTCGGTCCCGCACGCCGCCTCCCGCGGACGGTCGACCAGCCGCACCTCGCCGGGGCGCGCGTAGTCGAGATCGGCCTCGGCGAGCGTGGCGGCCCACATGCGGTCCAGGCACCGCGAGAGCGCCCGCAGCGTCCTGCCGACGTCGGCGTCCGGGTCCGGGGGCAGCGTGTCGCAGCGGCCGTCGACCGGGCCGCTCTCCTCGTAGAGGCGGTGCGTGGCCGCGGCCGAGCGGGGCGAGCCCGGCGCGGTCCCGATCAGCGCCTGGAGGTCGCCGCCGAGATAGGCGAGCCCGCCGAGGATGATCGCGAAGGCGAGCGCGGCCGGCAGCGTCCGCCGGATCGCGCCGCGGCGCCGCGGGCCGCCCGCCGGCCAGTCCCGCGGACCGTTCACCCGTCCTCCCAAGATCTGTTCCTGGAGGGTTTATCACAGCATGTCGGGCGCCGTCTCGCCCAGCGCCGCCAGTCCCTCGGCCAGCACGTCCCGCACGGCCCGGGCCTGCCGTACCCGGGCGGCGTGCCGGGCCGACGGCTGCTCGTCGCCCGTGGGCAGCGCCGGAGCCCGCTCGAAGGCGTCGTGGTAGGCCAGGGCGAGCTGCTCGGCGTAGGCCGCCCAGCCGGGGTCCCGGCTCACCCGCCTGCCGTGCACCTCGGCCAGCGACCTGAGCACCGCCCGGTCCCACCGGCCGTCGAGCAGCTCCGGCCGGAACTCCCCGCCGACCCCCAGCTCCGCCGCCCAGCGCTGTACGGCGACCGCCCGCACGTGCGCGTATCTCACGACGAACCCGGGGTTGCTCCACGTCCTCGGCGAGTCGGCCCACGGCGACGCGCCCCCGGCCGGGGCGGCGGCCGGGCCGATCTCCGCCACGAGCTCCCCCGGCACGGTCACCGCGATCTCCAGGAAGCCGTCGCCCCGCACCCGGACGTCGGCGATCCCCGGCAGCGCGCGCAGCCGCGCCGCCATCTCCCCGGGCTCCCGCCCGTGGCGCAGCGCGGCCGGGGAGATGTAGAGGGCCTCCTCCGTCCACGTCCCCCACGGGATCGGCGGCAGGCCGAGGACCTCGCCGAGCCGGCCGGGAGTCATGCCTGGAGCCTAGACCAGGGCGTGCGGTGCGGCCGGGCCGTAGTCGACGAGCTGGGCCGAGCCGAGGAGCCGGGGGTCGTGGTCGCGGAGGCAGACGTAACCGAAGCGGTCGGCGGAGAAGACCTTGACCCCGTCGGTGCGGCACTGGCGCATCAGCACCTCGTCCCAGCCCTCGGAGACGTCGGCGAAGCCGAGACCGCGCAGGACTGCACGGCGGGCCAGCAGGGTGGCGCCGGCGACCTCGGGGAGGTAGGTGTATTCGGCGGCCGGCTGGCGCAGCACCGTGGCGCCGACGTCGCGCAGGTGGGCGTAGAAGGCCGCCTTGCCGACGATGTCGGCGGTGGTGAACAGGAAGGCCCGGGCGAGGTCGGTCAGGTAGTGCTCGCCGTACGTGTCCCTGGCGTCCATGACCGCCACCAGGTCGCCCTGGCACAGGTCGAGGGCGCGGTTGAGCTGCCCGCCGGTGGCCAGGCCCGGGACGCTGGGGCGGACCACGACCTCCACCCCGCCGGGCATCGCCGCGCGGGCCCGCTCGGCGGCGTCCGGGGCGTCCGACAGCAGCACGAGCTGGACGACGCCCCGCTGCGGCGTGACCTGGGCCAGGGTGTGGCCGAGGTCGCCCCGGTCGATCATGATCACCGAGATGTTCAGGGTGGCCCGGGCGCTGGGCAGCCCGACCGCGTCGAGCAGGTCGTCGACCTTCCGGGTCATCGTGCCGGAGGCGTAGGCCTGGCGGAGCGCCGCATGGGCCCGGCGGGCCACGGCGCCGGGGTCGGGGGCCTCCTGGGGATCAGCGGGGTCCGACACGATCGGGGTGCCGCAGGCGGCCAGCTCGGCCAGCCGCCAGGACTCCGTGCCCGGCGGGCAGTCCACGGCCCTGGGCCAGCGGTAGGAGGTGAGCACGTCCGGGTACGACAGGTGGCCGGGGAGCAGCTCCTCCAGGGTGAGCACCCGGTCGAACCGGGCACCGGCCAGCGGCAGCGGATTGTGCACGCGCGGCTGGACGGCGAAGGGCAGCAGTCCCAGCGAGGGCGCCCGGCGGCCGGACTCCGGCTCCCGCGACGCCAGCGCGGCGCCCCACGCCGCCACGGAGCCCGGCAGCGCGGTGACGATGTGCTCGAACAGCGCCGCGGCGGCCACCGAGCGGCCGACGTCGCCCTGGGTGTGCCAGAAGACCGTGCGGATGCCCCGCTCGGCGCACCAGGCCAGCAGCGCGCGCAGGCCCTCGCCCGGCTCGCTCAGCTCCTCGGCCCACGGCCCCTGGGTGACCGACTCGACCAGCAGCAGGTGCGGGACCTCCGCGGCCAGGACCCGCGCGAAGTCCTTGGGCGTGAAGCCGGCGCTCTGCCGCCACTCGTAGCGCAGCAGCGCCTCGGCGTGCGGCTCGGCGACGACGGCCACGGTCAGGTGCGGGCGGGTGTTCGGGCCGGTCGGGACGCGGAAGGGCTTGAGCTTGACCGACGTGCCGCCGACGGTCCGGGTGGAGGTGGTGGCCTGGAAGGAGGCGGCGGCCGCGGCCGGCCGGTCGGCGCTCCTGTGCGCGACGGGCTGCCGCTTGGGCGCCACGGGACGCTTGGCGGGCCTGGCGGCCCCGCGCAGCCCCCGCGCCAGCCGCACCGGGTTGCTCTTGCCCGTCTTGATCGCGTCGCCGATCCGGGACCAGCGGGCCACCTGGACCGACGACAGCTTCCACTTGGCCACCTCGGCCTGGTAGCGCTGCTCGGCCAGGTCGCCGCGGAGTTTCTCCTCGGCCGCCTGCGCCGCGTCGAGCTGTCTCTCGGCCTCGTTCAGGCGCTCCTGGACCCCGCGCAGCTCCGCCGTGGCGCGCTCCGCTTCGGCGATCTTCGCCTGCGCCGCGTCGAGCAGCCGGGCCAGTTCGGCGGCCCGTTCCGCCTCGGCCACGGCCTCCCGCAACGCCAACCGTGTGCTCTCGAGTTCCTCGCCCGCCACGTCGTCCTCCGATTCCTGAGCCGGGCGAAAGGATACCCTTTGGTCAATCGCGACACAGAGGAGTCAGCACGGTGCAGTGGCCGACGTTCAATGTGAGACCGTACGTCTGCGGCGGCATCGGCCACCTCGACGAGGCCGCCCTGGAGACGCTGCGGGGGGCCGGGCCACGGGTGCGGCCCGCGCTGCGGACACCCGAGGCCGCGCTGTTCAGCTCCTCCCCGCTGCCGCCCTACCACCGGGACGAGCGGACCTGGGCGTTCGCCTGGGGAGAGCGCAGGCCCACCGAGACGGCGACGTGGATCAGCGTGGCCGAGCGGTTCGAGACTCCCGGCCTGATCGACGACGGCGACCGGATCACGCTGCACGCCGGCGGGCTCGGCCTGGTGGACGTCTACTACCTGCTCCAGGACGGGGCGGTCTACTTCTCCTCGCTGCTGGAGCCGCTGCTGGCCCTCGCCCGCACGCCGTACGAGGTCAACTGGGACGCCTGGGCGGCGATCATCCAGCTGACCTTCCCGCTCCGCGACGACACCCCGTACGTCCAGGTCAAGCGGCTGGCCGGAGCCGGCGCGCTGGTCTTCGACCGGGCCTCGGGCCGGATCGCGACCGAGCGGAGGCTGCCCCGGTGGCTGCGCGAGGAGCCGTTCGAGGCCGGCCGGACGGCCGGGGAGATCCTGGAGATCCTGCACGAGGTCTACAAGGAGTTCGACGGGCGGCCGCTGCTCGTGCCGGTCAGCGGCGGCTACGACTCGCGGCTGCTGTGCTCGGTCGCGGTGACGCGGGGCGCCGACGTGGAGTCGTGGACGACGAGCCCCGACGACGGCACCGACACCGACATCGCCTTCGCCCGCGCGATAACCCGCGAGCTGGGTGTACGGCACCGCGTGATCCCCCAGGACGCCTCCGCCTACCCCGACGACGCGCTGGCCGCCGCCCGGCGGCTGGAGTTCCTCACCCCGCACCACGCCTGGTACACCCCGTTCGCCCGCGAGGTGCACCGGGCCGGCCGGACCCTGGTGGACGGGCTGGCCGGCGGTCCGCTGCTGAAGAACTTCATGGTCAGCGGGGCCGCCCTGGAGGCGTCCTCGCAGGCGGAGCGGAAGGCGGCGCTGCTCGGCTCCCTGGCGCTGGGCACCCCGTCGGTGCCGTTCCTGTCCGAGGAGGCGTCGGACTGGATCACCTCCTCGGTCAAGGCGGCCTTCGCCCAGTCGACCTCGATGCTCAACGGGCACCGGGCCGAGCTGCCGCTGTCGGTCCTGCACACCCGGACGGCCCGGGGCATCGCCCGCTCCCCGGTCAACCTGGTCGGCCCCGAGGTCTCGTTCGCGGCGCCGTTCACCCATCCCGACTTCTTCGACGCCGCGCTCTCGGTGGGCGTGGCCCGCAAGGACAAGGGGCGGTTCTACCGGGAGGTCCTGTACGCGGCCAACCCGCGCGTGGCCGCGCTGCCCTCCACCAACGTGGTCAAGCAGCCGCTCCAGCGGGTCCCGCTCCGCTCGGCCGCCGCGCCCGCGCGGGAGTACGGTCACCGGATGCTGGCGCGGGTCGCGGAGGCCGTGCCCTCGCTGCTGTCGGAACGGCTGCACGGTGTGGTCGCCGAGGGCCCGGACGCCCTGGCGCGGTTCAACGGCTGGAACGACCGCTTCTGGGTGCGGAGCCTGGTCCTGTTCGGGGCCTGGCTGGGCGACTACGAGGACCGCCTGCCCTCCCTCGCCCCACCCTGGTCCTGACCGGCCTCGCTGCGGTCTTTCTGCACCTGGGGACCGCGCCGTCGCCAGGCGGGAGATGAGGCTTTTCTCTGACAACACGTGAGCGTGACGATACGCTTGCTAAGCGTGACCATGACATATGATGCTCATATGGCCACCAAGCCGGTTACCGCAACGCTGGAAGCAGACCTTCTCGCCTATGTGCAGGAGCAGGTCAACCGGGGGCGCGCCAAGTCGGTGTCGGCTTACCTGAACGCGGCACTGGAGCGGCAGATCACCATCGACCGCCGCGCCGACGCCGCGTGGAAGGCCGCGGTGGAGAGAGCGCAGCAGAACCCCGAAGAGGTCGAGAAGGCCAAGCGCCGCGCCCAGCGTCTGATCGAGATCCTCAATGGAGGATGACGTCCAGCAGGCCCTCGTCCTGGACGTGTCCGTGCTCACCGAGTGCGCGCGTGGCGACGTCGGGATCATCAACTTGATCCAGCGATTCGACGCGGACCGGAAGCCGTTGATCATTCCCGCCACGTCCGTCACCGGCGCGACGGTCGAGTTGGGCGGCAATCACGATCAACTGGCCGTCGTCAGCGGCCTGTGCCGCCTGGACTCCGCCACCATGCCGACCGTGAGCGACTTCAAGGACGGCGTCGAGGTCGGGCAGGTGCTGGTCGAGATGGAGTCCTGTGTCACCTCGTGGGACGCCCACGCCGTGACAGAGGCCCTGCTTCACCGCTGCCCCGTCCTGACAGCCGACTACGCACGGTGGAAGGACATCGTCCAGGACCTGTCCGGAGGGCTCACCGTCGTCGAGATCGCCGATCTGGGCGACTGACGGCAGGCTCGAAGCCTCGCACACCGCGCCACCGGCCGGGTGGCCGTCTTTCAGCGGTGACCCGGCCGGCCGGAAGCCGCCATCGCATCACGGCCCCGTTGCACGGCGTCCGGGACTCACCTGGAGGCCCACGTCATGAGACTGCGGCCGCACGGCCCGGGGCTGAGCGGCCCGCCGACACAACGGCGGGCCATAGCGTATGGGCAGGTAGGCTCGGTGGGCGGGTCCGTGGTCCAGGGGAGACACCCCGGGTGACCTCCCGCCGCGGACGTCCGGTCGCCGGCGGCGGAGCGGAGCCGGGCGGCTCGCCGCAGCGCGTGCGCCCCTCCCGTCCTCCGGACATAATCCCAGGTCACCGCAGCCGTATGTGACGTGTTTCACGAAGTGGAACGGTAAGCGACAGCGCGATTACGAGTGCGCGGCGCGATACCCACCGGGATTCCGCGCCGCACATGCGAGACGGGATGTTCAGGGGCTACGACGCGCTCGAACGGCTGGTAGTGTTCGGCCCAGAAAGCGCCACAACGGACAGGACCGAATCACAAATTCGGCCTGCCCGAGGGCATGGAGCACGTGGGGATGACGGCTCCGGCCAGCGCGGTCACCAAACATCATCAGCCGGACTATCCGGTGACTTCGTCCTGCCCTTTCTCACCGTGAGCGAGAACACGATGAACCCATCCCCCTACCTGGAGCCTGTCGCCGAAGACTTCGTCTCGGCGGATCCACAGTGGTACAAGCGGGCGGTTTTCTATGAGGTGCTGGTCCGGGGGTTCAAGGACTCCAACGGCGACGGCACGGGAGACCTGCGCGGCCTGATCGAGAAGCTGGACTACGTCAAGTGGCTCGGCGTGGACTGCCTGTGGCTGCTGCCCCTGTACGAGTCGCCGCTGCGCGACGGCGGCTACGACATCTCCGACTACATGAAGATCCTCCCGGACTTCGGCGACCTCGGCGACTTCGTGCAGCTCATCGAGTCCGCTCACGAGCGCGGCCTGCGCATCATCACCGACCTGGTGATGAACCACACCAGTGACAAGCACCCGTGGTTCCAGGCCTCGCGGCACGACCCCGAGGGCCCCTACGGCGACTTCTACGTCTGGTCCGACGAGCCCACCGGCTACCCCGACGCGCCGATCATCTTCATCGGCGCCGAGGAGTCGAACTGGACCTACGACCCGGTCCGCAAGCAGTACTACTGGCACCGCTTCTTCCACCACCAGCCGGACCTGAACTACGACAACCCGGCGGTCCAGGAGGCCATGCTGGAGGTCCTGCGCTTCTGGCTGGACCTGGGCATCGACGGCTTCCGCCTGGACGCCGTGCCGTACCTCTTCGAGCGTGAGGGCACCAACTGCTCCGGCCTGCCCGAGACCCACGCCTACCTGAAGAAGGTCCGCGCCGAGGTCGACCGCCTCTACCCCGACCGGGTGCTGCTGGCCGAGGCCAACGGCTGGCCCGAGGACGTGGTGGAGTACTTCGGCGACCCGGCGGTGGGCGGCGACGAGTGCCACATGGCCTTCCACTTCCCGCTCATGCCGCGCATCTTCATGGCCGTGCGGCGGGGCAGCCGCGAGCCGATCTCCGAGATCATGTCGCGGACGCCGAAGCTCCCGGACAAGGCCCAGTGGGGCATCTTCCTGCGCAACCACGACGAGCTGACTCTGGAGACGGTCACCGAAGAGGAGCGCGACTACATGCACGCCGAGTACGCCAAGGACCCGCGCATGCGGGCCTACCTGGGCATCCGGCGCCGCCTGGCCCCGCTGCTGGAGAACGACCGCGACCAGATCGAGCTGTTCACCGCGCTGCTGCTGTCCCTGCCCGGCTCGCCGGTCATGTACTACGGCGACGAGATCGGCATGGGCGACAACATCTGGCTGGAGGACCGCGACGCGGTCCGCACGCCGATGCAGTGGAGCCCGGACCGCAACGCCGGCTTCTCCCAGGCCGACCCGGGCCGCCTCTACCTGCCGGCCGTCATGGACCCGATCTACGGCTTCCAGGCGGTCAACGTGGAGGCCCAGCAGAAGAACCCGGCGTCACTGCTGCACTTCACCAAGAAGATGCTGGAGATCCGCCGCAACCACCCGGTCTTCGGCACCGGCGTCTACAGCGAGCTGTGGTCCAGCAACCCGGCCGTGCTGTCCTTCGTCCGCGAGGACGGTGACGACGTGATGCTGTGCATCAACAACCTGTCGAAGTACCCGCAGCCGGTGGAGCTGGACCTGCGCCGCTTCGAGGGCATGACGCCGGTCGAGGCCCGGGGCGGCGTGCCGTTCCCGCAGATCGGCACCCTGCCCTACCTGCTGACCCTGCCGGGTCACGGGTTCTTCTGGTTCTCCATCAACACCCGCTGAGACCCGCCCCGCGACGGCGCGGCACGGCCAGCGCCGGGCGCGCCCAGGCGCTGGGCGGCCCGGTCACCCCCCCCCCCCCCGTCGCCGCGGGCGGGGGCCCCCCCAAGATTGAACAGAG
>NZ_JBSFPS010000168.1:0-21706 GCF_053588315.1 Streptosporangium sp. NPDC003464
TCCGCATGGCAGCCCGGCGCTGAGGATCACGTGGCGTCGAATGCAGCGCAGCCCGAGCAGTGCTGATGACAGCCCGATCCTCTAGCATTCGCGGCTATGCGGCTGATCACATCTTTGTTCGTGGCCACTGGCACGGTGCTGATCGCATGGGGGCTGTACAACGGCATATTCGTTGTGCAGATATGGGCTGACAGCGGGGCAGGCGAAGCTCAGATAGCGGTGGCCTTGCATGCGCTCGCTCGCCCTTTCCTGCTCGCCTTGTCGGGCACCGGGTTGATGCTGGGTGGTATCGCGGTGGCCGCTCTGGCGCGTGCTCGGTAGCCTGAGATCGTGGTGCTGCCCTGGTATGGCTGGGTGCTAAGACCGCCCCGGGGTCGCTGCGAGCCCTCCAGTAAGTCGCAACGCTTTCTCGCGATGCCGGTGGGAGGGCCTGTGACCGCAACACCTGGCCGCTCCCGTCGTCCGGTGGTCGAGGACGTGACCGCCGGCTGAACGCCCCTGCGTGACGGGCGGACCGAGTGGTGCGTATGCCGCCGCAGGTCACCGGGTCCGAGCCCGGCGGCTACCCGCCGGTGCCGTGGCGGTCCCTCACACGTCGCGGGCGGACGGAGACGGCGCGCCGCCGGCCCGACTCCGTATGGCCTGCCTGCCCCGTCCGTGGTCCGCGGCGGCGGGCCGTACGAGATATCCGATCAAACGCAGGCAGCGGAGAGTTTCCCGGGAGTATGCTCTGCGCCGTGCGCGCCGGCGCTCCCTCCGGGACGGCCGGCGGCGCGCTCGTGCGGCCGCCGCCCACGGGGCGGGTCCTCCACCGTGAGCGCACGCCGGGCGGCATGCCGCCCGGGTCCCGGCTGCCCGGGATCACCGACCCCTGGTTCGCTGTGTACGCAACGACTCCGGTAAAATTGGTCGGCCTGTTTAGAGTGATTTTTGAGGATCAATAGCCATATAAGGCAATAGGAGGTGCGGCATGACGACGGCTGCCGAGCTGCAGACCGTGTTGACCGTTCCGGCGCGTTTCCGCGGGCCTGAGGGCACCGCGAACGGCGGATGGATCGCGGGCACGGTCACCGAGGCGTTGCACGGCGCCCGGCACGACTCGGCCGTCGAGGTCACGCTGCACGCCCCCACGCCGCTGGAGACCGAGCTGGCCGTGCGCCACCTGGCCAACACCGCCACCCTCACCCACGGCGACATCCTCCTCGTCGAGGCCATCCCGGTCGCCGAGCAGCTCGACGCCCCGGCCTTCGTCCCCTTCAACAAGGCGGCCCTCGCCGAGAGCGGTTTCGCCGGGCTCACCGGCCACGCCTTCCCCGGCTGCTTCGCCTGCGGCATGCGCGACCCCGGCGACGGCCTGCGGATCTTCCCCGGCCGGGTGCCCGGCACCGACCTGGTCGCCGCCGGCTGGCGGGTGCCGATGACCGTCACCGACGAGGACGGGGCCGTCCCCGACTCGATCATCTGGGCCGCGCTCGACTGCGTCACCGGCTGGGCCCACTTCGGGCCCGGCGAGTCGGCCCTGCTCGGCCGCCTGACCGCGCAGGTCCACCGCCGGGTCTACCCCGGCGGCACCTACTCCGTGGTGGGCCGCGCCACCGGCCGCGAGGGCCGCAAGCTCTTCGGCGAGAGCGCCGTCTACGAGGTGGACGGCACCCTGGTGGCCGCCGCCAAGGCCGTCTGGATCACCCCCGCCTGACCCGTCTGGATCACCCAGCCTGATCCCGCCCCGGGGCCGGGCCGCCCGTGCCCCCCAGGGGGCCGGGCGCCGCCGGCCGGCTCCCGGGCCGAACCAGAACGATCTCTCCGGCGTCTGATCCCACATGGAATCACAGCCGTTGGCCCCCGACGACCCGCAGCGGATCGGGGGCTACCTGCTCGCGGGACGTCTCGGCGTGGGCGGCCAGGGAGTGGTGTACGACGCCTACGACGAGGCGGGCGGCCGGGTCGCGATCAAGGCCCTGCACCCCGGCGCCGCGGGCAACGGGCAGGCCAGGGCCCGCCTCGCGAAGGAGGTGACGGCCGCGACCCGGGTGGCCTCCTTCTGCACCGCCCGGATCATCGGCGCCGATCTGGAGGCCGACCGCCCGTACATCGTCAGCGAGTTCGTCGCCGGCCCCAGCCTGCGCCAGGCCGTAGAGGACTCCGGCCCGCTGGGCCAGGACGCGGTGCACCGGCTCGCTGTCGCGGTGGCCACCGCGCTGGCCGCCGTGCACGCCGCCGGGGTGGTCCACCGCGACCTCAAACCGGACAACGTGCTGCTCGGTCCGGACGGCCCCAGAGTGATCGACTTCGGTATCGCGCGGACCGAGGAGATGACGCTGAGCGCGACCGGCGCCATGATCGGCACGCCGAAGTACATGGCGCCCGAGGCGCTCAACGGAGGCCGGGCGGGCCCGGCCGCCGACGTCTTCGCCTGGGGCGCGGTCGTGCTCTACGCCGTCACCGGGCACGACCCCTTCCACGCGCAGTCGGCCGGCGCCGCCATGTACCGCGTGCTCACCAGCGAGCCCGACGTGTCCGTGCTGCCCGAGCCGCTGCGCGGACTGGTGTTCGCCGCCCTCGCCAAGGAGCCGGAAGGCCGGCCCGCGGCCCGTGACCTGCTGCTCGGGCTGCTCGGGCACGCCACCCTCGACGAGGGCGTGCGGGTCGCCGCCGACCTTCGCCCGGCCGGGCCCGTGGGCGCCCCGACGCTGGGACGGCTCGCCGAGGAGGTGTTCGCCCGGCTGAGCCCGCAGGAGCAGCGGCAGGTCCCCGAGGTCCTGCTCCGCCTGGTCAGCGCCGACGGGCACGGCGTCCGCAGCGCCGACCGCGGCGAGTTCGGCCCCGGGGCCGAGAGGGTGATCACCGTGCTGTCCGAGGCGGGACTGCTCGGCGTGTCCCCGAAGGACGTGCGGATCACCCGGCCGGGGCTGCTGCCGGCCTGGCCCCGGCTGCGGGAGTGGGTCGAGATCGAACGCCCGGGGCTGGGCGTCCACGCCGAGCTGCGCGAGGCCGCCCGGCGCTGGGACCGGCGCGGTCACCGGGACACCGACCTGTTCCACGGGCCGCCCCTGGAGCAGGCCATGCAGTGGGCCGCCACCGGGCGCCGTCACCTGAAGCTCAACGACACCGAGACGGAGTTCCTCGCCGCGGCCGCCGCCCTGACCCGGCGGCGGGCCCGCACCCGCCGCGCGGTGACCGGCGTCCTCGCGGGGCTGCTCGCCGTGACCCTGGTCGCGGTCGCGCTCGCCGAGAGCCGGCGGATGGAGCTGGCCCGCTCGCTCGAGCAGGCGGAGGCGCGCCGCCTGGCGGCCTACGCCGACGATCTCCGGCAGGGCGACCCGGTCACGGCCATGCGGCTCAGCGTGGCCGCCTGGCGGCTGTCCGACGTCCGTGAGACGCGTGCGGCGCTGTTCAGCTCGCTGGTGCAGCAGGAGGTGGGGGCGCTGGATCCCCCCGAGCCGGGCGCGCGGTACGCCCTGGGCCCCGGCGGCGCGACCCTGGTCGGCGTGGGCAAGGACGCCATCCAGGTGTGGGACGCCGTCACCGGGAGGCGGCTGCGGACGATCGAGGCCCCCGGCCTCGGCGCCCTGGGCGTGTCCGCCTCCGCCCGCCACGCCGCCGTCAACACCCCGAAAGGGGTGACCCTGTGGGACCTGGCCACGGGCGCCCGGCTGCCGGGCGCGTTCGGGGCCGCCGGGGACTCGGCCCGGCTCGGTCCGGCGGGGAAGGTGCTGGTCTCCTCCTCGAAGACGGAACACGTGATCCGCGAGGTGGCGACCGGCCGGGTCGTGCTCAGGGTGCCCGACACCCCCGGCCTGTACCAGGTCGAGATCGGGGGAGACGACCGCTACGCGGCCACCACCGTGCAGGGCGGTGGCCCGGTCCATCTGTGGGACCTGCGCACCGGCAAGGAGATGCCGGTCCCGGCGGCCGGTCACGCCGTCACCGACGTGGCCGTCAGCCGGGACGGGAGGGTCCTGGCGCTCAACGGCGGCGGCAGCACGTCGTTCTGGAACCCGCGGACCGGCCGGCTGATCGCGCGGAGCGTGGACACCACGGTCGACGGGAACGTGGTGCTCAGCCCGGACGGCCGGCTCGCCGCCGTGCTCGGCCCCTACGGGCTGGAGGTCATGCGGGTGGCCGGTGGCCTGTCCGTGCTCCGGCGCGGGCTGGCCGTACCCGACTCCGAGAACCTGCGCTTCACCGCCGACGGGCGGACGGTGCGTTACGCCGACCCCGCCGGCCGGGTGGTCTCCATGGACGTCGCCACCTTCGCCGGCGGGCGCCCGGTGGACGGCGGCCTGCTGCTCGGGGCGGCCTTCAGCCCCGGCGGCGATCTCGTCGCCGTGCAGCGCCGGGTCGAGGGGGAGCGGGCCGTCGAGCTGTGGGACGTGGCGGGCCGGCGCCGGCTGCGCCGTGTCGAGGTGCCCGGCCCGGAGCAGGAGGGCTACCAGAAGAACGCCCTGGCCTTCAGCCCCGACGGGCGGACCCTCGCCATCGGGCCCGGCGACGTCCCGGCCGTCACGCTGTGGGACCTCACCACGATGAGACGGGTCAGGGAGCTGAGATGGGAGGCCGGGGGGACCTACACCCTCGCGTTCACCCCGGACGGCCGCCGCCTGGCGGTCGCGGGGACGGAGGGCGGCCGGAACGCGGTGCGGATCTGGGACGTCGCCTCGGGCCGCCCCGGCCGCCCGCTGGGCGTCGACGCCCAGGTCGTCGCCTTCGGACCGGGCGGTGACCGCCTGGCGTACGGCGGCACGCGCAACGGGCTGCTGAGCCTCGCCGACGGCGCGGCACGGGACGTCCCCGGGATGGAGGGGGCCACCGCGGCCGCCTTCGCTCCCCGCGGCGGGTCCCTGGCCGTGGGCGACGGTCAGGGGCGGGTCCGGCTGTGGGACGCGGCGAGCGGGACGCCGCGGGGACCGGTCGCCGACGCCCACGTGTCCGAGGTCGGCAGGGTGGTGTTCTCTCCCGACGGGAGCCTGCTGGCCACCACGGGTGATTCCGTGCGCCTGTGGGACGCCGGCACCGGGCAGGGCTTCGGCCTGGCCGACCTCGGCGTCTCCGGGGTGCTGGACCTGGCCTTCACCCCGGGCGGCCGGTCGCTGCGCGTCATCGGCTGGGACGGGGCGATCGTGGAGCGGCCGCTGGGGCCCGCCGCGCTGTCGGCGGTCGTCTGCCGGCGCGCGGGCGGCGGTCTCCCCCCGGACGCCTGGCGCAGATACCTCTCCCCGGAGGTGCCCTACCGGGCGACCTGCTGACCCGGGTGACAACTTCCACCGGATAAATCGCCTCCCGGGGTGCAGTTTCCGGCACGGCGGGCGATTAGGTTCGGCGGGCATGGCCTCCCCTTCCGCTGTGCCGCCGGACCTCGCCGCCGCGCCCGTGCCGTGGTCCGAGCGCTTGCTGATCGTCCTGTTCGTCGTCGTGCCCTTCCTCGCCGTGCTGGCCGCCGTCCCGTTCGCCTGGGGATGGGGGCTGGGATGGCGGGACGTGATCATCGCCGTGGCGATGTATCTCGTCACCGGGTTCGGCGTCACCGTCGGCTACCACCGGCACTTCACCCACCGCTCCTTCCAGGCCAGGACGTGGCTGCGGGTGCTCATGGCGGTCGCCGGGGGCATGTCGCTGCAGGGGCCGGTGATCCGCTGGGTGGCCGACCACCGGCGCCACCACAAGTACGCCGACAAGGAGGGCGACCCGCACTCGCCCTGGCGGTTCGGTCCCGGCTTCGCCGGGCTGGCCAGGGGGCTCTCCCACGCCCACGTCGGCTGGCTGTTCAGCCCCGAGCGCACCTCCAGGCGGCGTTTCTGCCCCGACCTGCTCGCCGACCGGCCCATCAGGTTCCTGTCGCACAACCTGACCTACGTGCCGGTCGTGCTGCTCTCGCTCGGCCTGCCCGCGCTGGCCGGCGGCCTGTGGGGCGGTTCCTGGCGGGCCGCGCTCACCGCCTGTTTCTGGGGCGGACTCGTGCGCGTCTTCGTCCTGCACCACGTGACCTGGTCGATCAACTCGATCTGCCACACCTTCGGCAAGGAGGAGTTCGCGGTCAGGGACCGCTCCCGCAACGTGCGGTGGCTGGCGCTGGTCTCGCTGGGGGAGGCGTGGCACAACCTGCACCACGCCGATCCCACCTGCGCCAGGCACGGGGTGCTCCGCGGCCAGATCGATCCGAGCGCCCGGCTGATCTGGCTGTTCGAGCGGCTCGGCTGGGTCTGGGAGGTCCGCTGGCCGGACGCCGGACGGGTCGCCGCCCGGCGCGTACCCGCCGGGTGAGAGGCCGGCCCGCGGGGGAGACGCCCGCTCCGGGGCCGGCCGGGCCGACCGCGCCGGCCGTGCCGGCCGGTTCCGCCCAGCCGGCCGGGTCCGCCACGCCGGCCGGGCAGGTCACGCCGCGGCGCCGCCGCTCACCGGACCAGGCGGTCGGCGACCAGCGCGGCGCAGCGGTCCTCCATCAGGATCGTGTAGTGGTTGCAGTCCTCGACCAGCTCGTCCTCCAGAGCGGGCAACCGGCCGGTCCAGGCGGCGGCCAGCTCGTCGGGGATCATGCCGACGGGCTGGTCCAGCAGCCCGCGCGGGGCCCGCAGCAGTGACAGCGGCGGCTTCAGCGCGTGCAGCGCGGCGCCGATCGCCTCGCTCTCGGTGAGCAGCCACCGGCCGTCCTGGCGGACCGGCTCCTGCTGCGCCCGTGAGCGCACCGCCCCCTCGGGGCCGGCCGCGTCGTAGCGGACGTACTCCTCCACCAGGTCGTTCCAGTTGCCGGCGAAGGCCGGGTGCGCCCTGAAGAAGTCGACGTAGGCGTCGGTGCTCGGGAAGGTCTGGCTGAGCCGGGCGATGGCCGGGCCGAGCGTGGCCGACAGGACCTCGTCGGGGTCCAGGCCCGCCGGCAGGGGCAGCGGGAGCCCCCCGTCGACCAGCACGACCTTGGCGTAGTCGCGGTCGGCCGCGGCGAGCGCGGCGACGTAGGCGCCCATCGAGTGGCCGGTGAGCACGATGTCGGACTCCGCGCCCACGGAGCGGGCGACCAGGTTGACGTCCTCGGCGTGCCGCCGCAGGCCGTACGGCCCGGGCAGCTCGGCGCTGTGGCCCCGGCCCCGCAGGTCCATCGCGACCAGCGACCACTCGGCGGGCAGCCGCCGGGCGACCCCGCTCCAGGCCATGAGCGAGGCGGTGATGCCGTGCACGGCCACGATCAGACGTGGCCCGGTGCCGAACCGAGCGACGCGCAGCCGTCCGCCGGGGACCTCGACATCGCCGAAGACAGGGCTCAAGGGGTTCTCCTCAGGGGTGGCGGGACGGATCACGCGCCGGACGGCGGCCGCGTCCCGCCGGTCGCGGTCCCGCGCCGCTCATCGAGCGCGGCCGTCCCCACGGCCGGCCGACCGCCTGGCACCGCCTTCATGGTGGCGGGTGCCCTCAGCCGAGGTCAATGTCCTGATAGTCATCCCCTTCCGGTTATGTCCGCCAAAGGTAAGCGCTACGGGTAGGTATGGGTCTTCTACTACCAAAGGCCGATAATCACCGCATGAGGATTACCGTCATCGAGCACGAAGCAGACGCCGGCCTGGGATTCTTCGCCGGATGGCTGGCCGCGGCCGGGGCCGGCTGCGAGGTGGTCCGGCCCTATCTGGGTGAGGCGGTGCCCGAGCGGGCCGCCGACGGGCTGATCGTGCTCGGTGGCGAGGCGGCGGCCTGGGAGGACGGGCGCTTCCCCTGGCTGCCCGCCACCCGCGACCTGATCCGCGCCTCGGTCGAGGGCGGCGTGCCGACCCTGGGGATCTGCCTGGGCGCCCAGCTCATGACGCTCGCCTGCGGCGGCGCCGTCGAACGGGGCGAGCACGGGCTGGAGGTGGGCGCGCGACAGGTCGTCCCGCTCCCGGAGGCCGGCGCCGACCCGCTGTTCGCCGGTCTCGGCCCCGCCCCGGCCGTGCAGTACCACCGAGACGTGATGACCCGCCTCCCCGAGGGCGCCGTACGGCTGGCCACCGGCGACCCCTACCCCAACCAGGCCTACCGGCTGGGGGAGCGGGCGTGGGCGGTGCAGTTCCACCCCGAGGCGACCGCCGAGATCTTCACCGGCTGGACCGGCGGCTCCGCCGACCACCTGACCGCCCAGGGCTACTCGGTCGAGGAGCTCAACACGCAGGTGAAGGAGGCCGAGGAGCGCCTGACCGGCACCTGGCGGCAGCTCGCCGAGCGGTTCGCCGGGGTAGGCATGTCGGGGTAGGGATCAGGGAAGGGCCGCCCATGCTTGCGATCGACGACGACGGAGGGTCGGTGAGCGCCGTGCCCCGCATGCAGACGACCGCCGGGAGGCTGGCCAGGATCGGTTTCGCCGACGGGGCCAGGGCCGAGCGGCTGCTCGACGGGCTGGGGCCCGAGGCGGCCGGCGACCTCGGGCTGCTGGAGTCCCTGGTCGCCGTGGCGGATCCCGACCTGGCGCTCACCTCGCTGAGCCGGCTGGCCGAGCAGGACCCGAGCGTCCTCGGAGCGCTCCGCGCCGACGCCGGCCTGCGGGCCCGGCTGCTCGGCGTCTTCGGCGTCAGCTCCGCGCTCGGCGACCACGTGGTCAAGCATCCCGGGCACTGGGGCCTTCTCGGCGGCGTGCCGGCCGTACGGCGCCCCAGCGCGCAGGAGCTCCGCGCCGAGCTGCTGGCCGCGGTCGGCGCCGAGCCCGACGACCCCGAGCCGCGGGCCGCGGACGCGGGCACCGCCACCCTGGTGGCGCTCCGGGTCGCCTACCGGGGACGCCTGCTCCGGCTGGCCGCCCGGGACGTCACCGGAGTGGTCTCGCTCGCCGAGGTCACCGCCGAGCTGTCCGACCTGGCCGGGGCCGCGCTGGAGGCGGGGCTCGCCGTCGCCCGCGCCGAGCACGCCGAGCCCGGCTCGGTACGGCTGGCCGTCATCGGCATGGGCAAGTGCGGGGCGCGCGAGCTCAACTACATCAGCGACGTCGACGTCGTCTTCGTGGCCGAGCCGCGCGAGGGCGTCGACGAGACCCAGGCCCTCAGGCTCGCCACCCGTCTGGCCCAGGGCATGATGCGCGCCTGCTCGGCCAGCACCCCCGAGGGGTCGCTGTGGGAGGTGGACGCCGCGCTGCGCCCCGAGGGCAAGGCGGGCCCGCTGGTCCGCACCCTGGCCAGCCACCAGGCCTACTACCGGCGCTGGGCCAAGACGTGGGAGTTCCAGGCGCTGCTGAAGGCCCGCCCGGTGGCGGGCGACTCCGAGCTCGGCGAGCAGTACGTCTCGGCGATGAACGAGATGGTCTGGCAGGCCGCCACCCGCGACAGGTTCGTCGAGGACGTGCAGGCCATGCGCCGCCGGGTCGAGGAGCACGTCCGCGGGGACGGGGCCGAACGCCAGCTCAAGCTCGGGCCGGGCGGCCTGCGCGACATCGAGTTCGCCGTCCAGCTGCTCCAGCTCGTCCACGGCCGGCTGGACCCGCTGCTGCGCCGCCGCGCCACGCTCTCCGCCCTGGCCGCCCTGTCCCGGGGCGGCTACGTCGGCAGAGACGACGCCAAGGCCCTCGCCGAGGCGTACACCTTCCTGCGCCGGGTCGAGCACCTGATCCAGCTGCACCGGCTCCGCCGTACCCACGTGGTGCCCGAGGGCAGCGCCGACCTGCGGCGGATCGGCCGGAGCCTGGGCATGACCAGCGACCCGGTGGGAGAGTTCACCACCCGGTGGAAGCGGCACGCGATGGAGGCCAGGCGCCTGCACGAGAAGCTCTTCTACCGGCCGCTGCTGCAGGCCGTGGCCCGCCTGCCGGAGTCGGAGACCCGGCTGTCGGCCGCCGCCGCGCAGGCCCGCCTGGAGGCGCTCGGCTACACCGACCCGGCCGGGGCGTTGCGCCACATCGGCGCGCTGACCAGCGGCGTCTCGCGCCGCGCGGCGATCCAGCGGACCCTGCTGCCCGTCATGCTCGGCTGGTTCGCCGACGCGCCCGACCCCGACGGCGGCCTGCTCGGCTTCCGCCAGATCTCCGACAAGCTCGGCGCCACCCCGTGGTACCTACGGCTGCTGCGCGACGAGACCGCGGTGGCCTCGCGGCTGGCCCGGCTGCTGGGGACCAGCCGCTACGTCACCGGCCTGCTGCTGCACGCCCCCGACGCGGTGGCGATGCTCGGCTCGGACGCGGAGCTTGCCCCCCGGCCCGCCGAGGCGCTGCTGGCGGAGGCGCGGGCCACGGTCGGCCGCCACCCCACGGAGGCCGAGAGCGCGGTGGCCGCGGTGCGCGGGCTGCGGCGCAGGGAGCTGTTCCGCACGGCGGTGGCCGACCTCACCGGGCACATCGACATCGAGAAGGTCGGCCAGGCGCTGTCCACGCTCAACGACACGACGGTCCAGGCCGCGCTGGACGCCGCGATCAGCAAGGTCGAGATGGAGCGGCGCGTCCCCCTGGGCACGAGGTTCGCGGTGATCGCGATGGGCCGCCTGGGCGGGTTCGAATGCTCCTACGGCAGTGACGCCGACGTGATGTTCGTGCACGGGCCGCTCCCGGGGGTCCCGGAGAGGGAGGCCACCGACGCCGCCTTCGCGGTGGCCAACGAGCTGCGCCGCCTGCTGGCCCTGCCCGCCCCCGACCCGCCGCTGCTCATCGACCCCGACCTGCGCCCCGAGGGCCGCCAGGGGCCGCTGGTGCGCACGCTCGCCTCCTACGCCGCCTACTACGGGCGCTGGTCGTCGCCGTGGGAGTCCCAGGCGCTGCTGCGCGCCCGCTTCTCCGCCGGCGATCCCGAGCTCGGCGCGGCCCTCCTCGCGCTGGCCGACCCGCTGCGCTACCCGGCCGGCGGCATCCCCGACGCGGCGGTGCTGCAGATCAGGAAGTTGAAGGCGCGGATGGAGGCCGAACGGCTGCCCCGCGGAGCCGACCCGGCCCTGCACACCAAGCTCGGCCCGGGCGGGCTGTCCGACGTGGAGTGGGTGGCCCAGCTCATCCAGCTCCGCCATGCCGGACGCCTGCCGTCGCTGCGGACCACCCGGACCCTGGAGACGCTGCGCGCGGCGGTCGCCGAGGGCCTGCTGACGGCCGCGGACGAGGCCTCGCTCGCCCAGGCGTGGCGGTCCGCCTCGCGCATCCGCGACGCCATCGTCCTGGTCCGGGGCCGCGCCGCCGACTCCATCCCGGGCGACCTGCGCGAGCGCGCGCTGATCTCCCGCGCCCTGGGCTACCCGCCCGACAGCAGCGAGGACCTCGTGGACGACTACCGCCGGGTCACCCGCCGGGCCCGCCGGGTCGTGGAGCGCGTCTTCTACGAGGACTGAGCCTTCTGCGAGGACTGATCCTTCTAGGAAGGCTGAGCCTTCTGCGAGGGCTGAGCTGGATCTTCCGGGAAGACCGGTCCGGCCCGCCGTCACGCCGGCCGATCCGTCCGCGCGGAGGGCATTGCGCTTGGCGGGGCAGGCGTGTATCAACGGTGCGGGTGATCCATTTTGATATCTGTTTACGTTGATCTGGCCATCGGCCTGGTGCTGGCCTTCCTGTTCCTGTCGCTTCTGGTGAGCGGGGTCAACGAGGGCTTCGTCAGGCTGTTCGGCATCCGCAGCAAGTTCCTGTGGGCCTATCTCCGCGACACCATGGACGGCGGCCCGCAGGAGGGCCGCTCGTGGATCCCGGCGAAGGTGGCCGACGTCTTCGCCAGGCTGCCCTTCTCCAAGGACGATCCGCGTCCCAGGCACGATCCGGAGCCCCCGCCGCCGGTGGTCGAGCCGGTCCCGGTGGACCCCGAAGTGGTGCTCGCCACCGAGACGCCCGCGCCGCCGGTCGACATGACCAGCCGGCTGTACGGCCGGCTCCAGGAGATCGACCGGCCCCGGGGAGCGCGGACCAGCATCGCCGACATCCCGCCCGAGCGCTTCTCCGGAGCGATGATGGAGCTGGTCTCCGCCGAGGAGGGCGGGGTCGAGGGCCTGCTCACCAAGCTGGAGGCCATCGGCAGCCCGCTGGCCGGGCACCTGCGGGGCGTCTGGGAAGGCGCGCAGCGGGACATGGGGAAGTTCCGCAAGGGTGTGGAGTCCTGGTTCGACGGGGAGATGCAGCGGCTGTCCACGCTCTACCGCCGCTACGTCAAGTGGGTGGTCTTCGCGCTGGGCCTGATGCTGACGCTGCTTTTCAGCATGGACGCGCTGGAGTACGGCAAGACCCTGCTGCGCGACAACGCCTACCGCGCCGGGGTGGCCGCCATCGCGGGCGGCGGTCAGGACGGCCTGGCCGCGCTCAAGGACAAGTGCGCCGTGGCCGGCGCCGTGGAACCGTACTCCTGCGTGACCGAGTCCTTCAGCTCCCCGGCCCTGGTCAAGATCTTCGACCACGCCATCGTGAGCGTGACGATCCCTCCCGACGGCTCGGAGGATCCCTCCTTCAACTGGAACGGCGGCGTCTGGTGGGACCGCCTGATCACCCCCGGCCACTGGCCCGGCTACCTGATCAGCGTGGTCGCGCTGCTGTTCGGCGCATCCTTCTGGTGGGACGTCCTGCGCAGGCTGACCGGCATCCGGGGCAACCGCCCGTAGCCCGGCGGCGACGGAGACCGGCCGGCCGTGGTCGGCGCCTCGCCTGCGGATCAGCGGCTCAGCGTCTAAGCGCAGGTCGGCAGCGCCGGGCTGTCGTGGGTGCGTACGGCGGGCAGCCAGGCGGAGCCGCCGGGCACGGTGTCGATCCGGACCCGGAACCAGCGCGTCGTCCCGACGCCGGTCTCGTCCTCGACCCGGTCGCCGTCGTAAAGAACGCAGTCGGCGTTCAGGATGTCGTCGTGCCACACACGGTGGCTGACCACGTTGTCGGCGTCGTATTTCAGCCGCGGGTCGCGGGCCAGGCCCATACTGCAGGCCGGGACCCGCTCCTCGCGGCTCTTGCAGTCACCCTCGATGTTGAAGACCCGCACCGGGACGGTTGGGGGAGCGGTGCCCGGCCCGCTCTGCGTGATCGTCGGCTCCCTGTTCTTGCGGTCCGTGTCGAGCATGGTGAGAAAGGCCGCGGCGGCCGCCGCGATGCAGGCCGTCACCGCGGAGACCACCAGCGGCAGCCGGACACGGGGGCGCGTCCGCAACGGAGACATGAGCGTCCGCGGCGTCCGCGTCCCGCCGGCCTCCACCCCGCCGGTCTCCACCCCGCCGGTCTCCTGACGCCCGGCGGGAGCCGCGGACGGCGCGGATGAGGATCGCATGGCGTCGGCCAGAGCCCACAGCCGGTGCAACTCCCGTAACTCCTCAGCGCTCGCGCCGCACGCCGTGGCGAATGCGTGAATCACACCGTAATTGGCCGGGAATTTCGTGCCCGCGCAGTAGCGGTGGAGGCTGGAACGGCTGATCCCGGTCCGTCCGGCCAGTGCCTCGAAACTGCTTCCGGCACGCCCTTTAAGAATCCGGAGCCGCGCAGCGAGCTGTTCGGCTTCTTCTGTCCGTTTCATCGTTGCCTCCCGCCGTCGCGCTGAGCCGCCCACCGCTGAGGAGTCGTCTCACCCATATCCCAGGGGGCAGGCAAAGTTCCAGATCATGATAGGTGGAGACATCCCAGCGTCCCAATCGGACAGCCTTTCTTGCCCCGGGTCGATGCCTGCTGAAAACGTCAGTCCTGCCGCCGGCGTGGTTCTGACGACGGGGCCGATGACACGGAATCGCGTGGGCTGAGAGGTTTCGCCATGCGCTCCGTGAAATCGTCCCCGGCGGGCCGGACAGAGGCGGTTGGAGCGGTCGGCGCCGAAATCCGGCCCGGCATTCCAGTCTCCTGACATGCGTTCCCGGCCGGCCCTGAAAGGGACCGGGACCGGCCGGCGGCGCCCTCATCAAGGGGACCCGCGCATTCGAATTCCAGTACAGACGATCCAGCTCGGAGGAAAAGTGAAGTCGTTCCACCGGATTCTGTCCGTCGCCGCCTCGGGAGTCATCGCCGCCGGAGCCATGGCGATCATCCCCGCGAGCTCCGCGCAGGCGACCATCCAGGACTGCACGACCTACAAGTTCGTCAGCATCCCCCACGACAAGTCCGGATCGATCAAGAAGAGTGTGGACCTGGGGGGTGGCAGGAGGGCGGAACTGCACGTCGGCAAGGTCAACGGCGCCGATCACGGGTGGGCCAGGATCTCCGGCTCGACCAAGCAGGGTGACCTGGTCTGGATGGACTGGAGCACCACCTCGGGGAACGGCCACGTGCAGTGCGGTCCCTTCTCCGTGCAGCGCGACGGCCTGCCGAACACGAGCGCGGCCAAGGCGGTGAACTACTCGAGCAGCAGTTATGTCTTCCGCGCCTGCGGCAGGATCGTCGGGGGCGAATCGCGGTGCACCGGGTGGTGGTGACCCGGGGCCGGCGCGCAGAGCCTCACGCCGCTCGCCGATGACTCCTCACGAAGGATCCGGAAGCGTTTGAGCCGGGCCGCGCCGAGGAATCGAGCGGCTCCGGCGGCCGGTCCGCAGTCTCAAATCGATCAATTGACACCAGCCGCCTAGCGCAGCTCCGCCAGGACCAGGTCGACCTGGGGCAGGGGGTCCGGCCCGAACGGACGGAGCACCACCGTGTCGGCCCCCGCCTCCCACAACGACCTGACCTGGTCGGCGGCGGCCGCGGGGGAGCCCACCGCCATCACGACCTCGTCCGGGTCGAGGTGCAGGAACTCCGCCGAACCGGCCGCCAGCCGCGCGCCCACCGAGGCGTCGTCGCCGACGTACAGGTGGGTGAACACCACCAGCTCGTGGCCGTCGCCGCCGGTCAGCTCCCGTGCCGCCGCGATCTGGGCCGGACCGACCCCCTCGGGCAGGATCGTGCCCTGGGCCGCCCGCCCGGACAGCTCCAGTGAGCGGGGCCGTACGACCCCGGCGAGGACCGGCGGCGCGGTCGCGGGCGGATGCACCAGGCTCACCCCGTCGATCCGTACGGCCCGGCCCTGGAGGGTGAGCGTCTCGCCGCGCAGCAGCGTGCGCACGGCCACGATGGTCTCCTCCAGCAGGGCCAGCGGCGAGGGGGCCAGCGCGCCCACCTGTCGCATCCAGTCCTGGACGCCGTGGCCGATCCCGGCCGCCAGGCGGCCGGGGTGCATGCGGGCCAGGTTGCCGAGCTCCATGGCCAGCAGGGCCGGATTGCGCAGCGGCGCCGGGGTGATCCCGATGCCCACGCGGAGCCGTTCGGTGACGGCGAGCGCGGTGGCCGCCGACGAGATCGATCCGGTCCAGCCCAGGTCCTCCACCACCCAGACGTCGTCCACCTCGGCCGCGTCCAGATGGCGGCAGAAGGGGATGAGTGACTCCGGGGGCAGATCGCGGTCGAACATCACGCCCAGGCGCATATCTCTCCTACGGGTTTCTACGGGTACGGATGTCTCTACAGGTAACGGAAGTAGCCGGCGAAGCCCTTCACGGCTCTCAGCGAGTCGATCCGTATCTCGGTGCCGGTCCTCAGCGCGTTGATCATTCTGCCCTGGCCGATGTAGATGCCCACGTGGTGGGTCTTCGCCGAGCGCTTGCCGATCTTGCCGTAGAACACCAGGTCACCCGGGCGCGCCTTGGCGGCGGACACCTCCGTCAGCCGCCTGATGTGGTCGTCGGTGTTGCCCGGCCCCAGGACGTCACGGCCGTAGGCCAGCCGGTAGACCCATCTGGCCAGCCCGGAGCAGTCGAGGCCGAGGGTCTTGGTGGCGGGACAGGGACGGATCGCGCCGCTGTAGCCCTGGCAGGTGCCGAAGGAAGGGCCGGGGGCGTCGTCGTGACCACCGCCCCAGGAGTAGGGGATCGCCCCGCCCGGCCAGCCCGGCTGCTCCTGCCCGGCCTGGATCGCGTAGGCGATGGCGGTCACCCGGTTCAGGACGACGGGCAGCAGCGGCACCGAGCCGCTGACGGCCAGAAAGGTCCCCACGAGCACGGTCGCAGCGGCCAGCGGCCGGCGATGCTCGGAGATCCTCGGGTGCCACCGTCCGCCCAGGGACGTCCCAGCCATGTCCACCCACCTCGATTTATCACCGTAAATCAGGATCATTCTGCCTAATGCGCCGCTGTTCCGCGCCGCAGGCGACCGTCGAAGGCGGGACGGCGAGGGCAGGACGCCGGGAGAGGGGCGAGGAGGACGGCACCGATGACGCCGGCGATGTGGGGAAACGGTCGTCTCCTGACGGAGTGCCCTCATGTCGCACGCGGGTGTCCGGAACGGCCCGCGGAGCACCACCGGGTCACCCGGGTATGTGATGGGTCTGGGTAAGTCACGACACGCCGTATTACGCACGGTGACCAATCTCCGCCGCATCCCTGCCATGATGTTACTTTCGGTGACGTAACCAACCCAGTTGGTCGTCTATCCGGATGGAACGGGAGCATCGGCGATGTCAAGAAAACGGCTAGGCCGGGTGGCGATGGTGACAGGCATGCTCGTGGCCGGCATCGCCATGTCGATGGGGGAGACGAGTTCGGCGGCCAAGGCCGCGCCGGGGGAGACGGACTCGGACACCGTCACCGCGAACGTCGAGGTGCTCGGCTCGATCACGCTGACGAACCTCACCCCCTCCTTCACCCTCACCGGCCGTCCCACGGAGACCGTCGAGACCGCCACCCCGGTGGGGTTCACCGTGACGACCAACAACTTCGCGGGCTACACCGTGACGGTCCTTCCGGCGTCCGCCGAGCTCCAGGGCACCGGCGGCAACCCCGAGACCATCCCGATCAGCTCGCTGCTGGTGGAGCAGATCACCGGCGGCGCGTTCGTCCCGCTGACCTCCGGGAGCCCGGTCGAGCTGTACCGCAAGACCGGTCCGTCGGCCTCGACCGGAGACGACTTCGAGCACGACTACCGGATCACGATCCCGTTCGTGCGCCCCGACACCTACTCCGCGACCCTCACCTACGTGGCCACCACCCTGTAGGCGGACCCCGCGGCCCTGCAGGCGGACCCCTCATCCCCCACCCGGACAGCGGCATTGTGGAGAGCCGAAGGTGACTGTATGGCCGAGGCGCGGGCGCGCCGCCGTCCTGGCCGGTGCGTTCCTGCTGTGGGCGGTGGGTCCGGCCGGTCCGCTGGCGGCGGGGCCGGCCGGCGCGGGATCGGCCCCGCCCACACCCGGAACGGACTTCTCCCTGACGGTGAGCCCGACCCGCCTCGCCGTCCAGCCCGGTGACATCGACGAGAAACAGCGGTTCCAGGTCGTCAACCAGGGCGAGCGCCCGGTCGACGTCGAGGTCCGCAAGGCCGACTTCAAGCCCGACCTGGACGGGACGCTGCTCTTCCAGCCCAAGGCCCCCTACTCCGCCAGCAACTGGGTCACCGTCACCCCTGACCGCTTCCGCCTGCCCGCGGGGAGGACCAGGTCGGTGTCCGTCCGGATCAGCGTGCCGTCCGCCCCGGAGCCAGGAGACCACCAGCTCGCCCTGATCTTCATGGTGCCCGCCGGCACCGGTGCCGGCAACATCCGGGTCAACCGGGGGATCGGCGCCCCGGTCTACATCGCCGTCCCCGGCCCCGTCGACGACTCGGCGGAGGTCACGGGCCTGCGCGCCCCGGGCTTCGCGCTCGGCGGGCCCCTCACCTTCACCACCACGGTGCGCGACACCGGGACCGTGCACCGCGACTTCCGCGGTGACGACCGCCTGCGGCTGCGGGTGAACGGGGAGAGCGTCGCCTTCCCTGACTTCACCGTGGGCCGGGGCGCCGTCCGCGAGATCTCCACCACCTTCGACCCGCCCCTGTGGTGCCTGTGCCGGGCCGCCGTGTCCATCCCCGGCCCCGGCGGGACGCCGACGGCCGCGACGGCGACCGTGGTCGTCCTCCCGCTCCACTGGCTGGCGGCCGTGGTCCTGACGGCCGCGGGCCTGTATCTCCTGGCGAGACACGCGCGTCGGCGCTACCGGGCCCAGGTGCGCGCCGCGGCCCATGCCCTGATCGGCGCCGACGGCGAAGGCGGCCGGCCGGCCGTGTGACCATACGCACGACGCCGGCCCATGGGGTGACACGTATCCATGGGGTGACACGCACGACGCCGGGCCACCATGGGGTGACACGCACGACGCCGGACCATGGCCGGCGCCCATGCGAGCAGGCCCTGAACCCGGCGACGGACGCCCTCACCTACCCGCCCTACCGCTCAAGGGATCCGAGGAGACCGCAACGAGGATCATGGAGCTGCGCTGAAGGCGTTCTACGGCCACTGTCGCCTTCTCGACCACGACCCTGAAAACACCATCACCAAGACCAGAGACAGCCCGTTCTGGGTGAAGATCGTGAACTGACCGGCCATCGAATGCGGGGCTGCCGAGCGCAGCCCCGCATTCCCGTTGGACAGGAGGATGCGAACAATGACGGACACGGAACAGGCTCTTCCTGCGGAGAACCAGTGGGACCTGCTGGTCGAGCACGGCCGCGGACTCCAGCTCGGCTTCCATGCCCTCTGGGTGGAGAGCGACGACCCGGAAGAACTGTCCAGCCGATTCCGCGTGGACCCGGGCTCACGCCTGGAGTGCGACGTGACGACGCTCGCGGGAACGTACAAAGGCCCTCCGGCGAAAGGCATCTGGATCGGCCCGCACGCGCCGGGCTGGACCCACCTCTTCGCTTTCGGGCTGTCCTCGACCCATCCCGCGCTCGACAATCTCGGAAAGCGGCGAGCCTTCCAGATCAAATACTGGGGCGAGGTGGGCGAAGGGCTCGAGCCGCTGTACCTCCACTACGACGGCGAACTGCTCGGCGAGGTCAATCCACCGTACGAGGAGGGCGGATACATGTCCCTCCCCGACTACCGGCCCTTCACCGAGGGGCTGGCGCTCGATCCCGACAGTGACCTTGAGCATGACGTCCACACCCTGTGGTGCGTGGTCGGCCGGATCACGGGACGCTTCGCGGATCGGGAGTGGTGGACGCCGGCCCGTACCTTCTACAGCATCCCCGCCGGAGCCTGGGAACGCTGAACGATGCTGCCCCGGCCGGCGATGAAGGGCACGGGAATCCGGCCACGAGCAGGCCCCCATCAGGGAGCCGAAGGACGCCTCGGCCAGGACCGCCCAGGCGGCCCCCCGGTCCCGGCGGCTCCCGGGGTGAGGCCGATGCGGACGGGACGCCGTCGGGGGAGGAGCGCAGGCGAAAGGCCGCCGAGCGCGCCCTGGACGGACGGTCGCCCGACGGCCTCACGTGGGATGCCTGAGTGTCCTGTATGTGCCCCGGCGGATCACCCGTTAGGGTTTCCGCAGGTCATGGCCTTAACCGATCAGACGTCGTAGTAGAGCTCGAACTCGTGCGGGTGGGGGCGGAGCCGGATCGGGTCGATCTCGTGCTCGCGCTTGTAGGAGATCCAGGTCTCGATCAGGTCCGGCGTGAACACGCCGCCCTCCAGCAGGTATTCGTGGTCGGCCTCCAGGGCGGCGAGCACGTCGGTCAGCGAGCCCGGGACCTGCGGGATGTTACGGGCCTCCTCCGGAGGGAGCTCGTAGAGGTCCTTGTCGACCGGCTCGACCGGCTCGATCTTGTTGCGGATGCCGTCGATGCCCGCCATGAGCTGGGCGGCGAAGGCGAAGTAGGGGTTGCAGGACGGGTCCGGAACACGGAACTCGATGCGCTTGGCCTTCGGGTTGGAGCCCGTGATCGGGATGCGGATGCACGCCGAGCGGTTGCGCTGGGAGTAGACCAGGTTGACCGGGGCCTCGTAGCCGGGGACCAGGCGGTGGTAGGAGTTCACCGTCGGGTTGGTGAAGGCCAGCAGCGAGGGGGCGTGCTTGAGCAGGCCGCCGATGTAGTAGCGGGCGGTGTCGGACAGGCCCGCGTAGCCGACCTCGTCGTAGAACAGCGGCTCGCCGTCCTTCCACAGCGACTGGTGGCAGTGCATGCCGGAACCGTTGTCACCGAAGATCGGCTTGGGCATGAAGGTGACCGTGTGGCCGTGGGCCAGGGCCGTGCTCTTGACGATGTACTTGTACAGCATCAGGGTGTCGGCGGCCTTGAGCAGCGTGTTGAAGCGGAAGTCGATCTCCGCCTGGCCGGCCGTGCCGACCTCGTGGTGCTGCATCTCCACGTCGATGCCCGCGTCGATGAGGTTGCGCACCATCTCCGAACGCAGGTCGGTGAAGTGGTCCATCGGCGGGACCGGGAAGTAGCCGCCCTTGTAGCGCGGCTTGTAACCGAGGTTGCCACCCTCCTGGGCCTTGCCGGTGTTCCAGGCGCCCTCGATCGAGTCGATGTGGTAGTAGCTGGCGTGCGCGCTGGTCTCGAACCGCACGTCGTCGAAGATGTAGAACTCGGCCTCGGGGCCGAAGAAGACCGTGTCGGCGATGCCGGTGCCCTTGAGATACTCCTCGGCCTTGCGGGCGACGTTGCGCGGGTCGCGGCTGTAGGCCTCGCCCGTCAGCGGGTCGTGCACGAAGAAGTTGATGTTGAGCGTCTTGTGCTGCCGGAAGGGGTCGAGCACGGCCGTGGTGGGGTCGGGCAGCAGGAGCATGTCCGACTCGTGGATGGCCTGGAAACCCCGGATCGACGAGCCGTCGAACATGAGGCCGTCGGTGAAGACGTTCGCTCCGAAGTTTTCCGTGGGAAAGGTGAAGTGGTGCGTCGTCCCCGGCAGGTCGGTGAACCTGACATCGACGAACTGCACCCCCTCGTCCTTGATGAACTTAAGGACGTCGTCGGCGGAGTTGAACACGCGAACCTCCCAAGGGGCACGGGCCATCAGAGCCGAACGTAGGTCTGTGCCGTTACCGCCCCGTGTCTCGTCTGTTTCACTCGTGTTAAGGGAAAGCCGCCTTCACGGTAGCCCCGCGTCCCGCCGGAGCGGGCGTGAAGGGCCGTCCTTTGCCGGACTTTTCACGTCTGAACCGTCCGTTTCCGGACCTCCGGACCATCCGTTTCCCGGACCTGGACCGTCCGGTCCCTGGCCCGTGCCCTCCGGCTCCTCAGGTCCGCGACACCCGTACGCAGTCCTCGTGCTCCGGGTCGTCCTCGCGGGAGTAGGGGTCCTGGAGGGGACCGGTGGCCTCCTCCGCCTCCCCGTCGGGACCGGAGTCCGGGTAGAGCGGCCGCACGAAGCCGTCGTCGATGTCGCACCGCGCGGGAGAGACCATGCCGCTGTTCCAGCGGGTGAGCCAGAAGCGGAGCCGGCCGCCGTCCTTCCACGCCTCCAGCGTCCCCATGCTGTGTTTGACGAGCCGCATCGTGCTGTCCGGCCGGCCCGGCCGCCGGACGGCGTAGACGAACAGGTGGTTCACCTTGACCCGGATCCCCGGGCGGCCGTCGCGGCGGAAGGCGGACAGCCGGGCGTCGCCGTCCACCTTGACGGTCTCGACGGCGAGCTCCGCCGTTCCGGGTGCCAGGCTGGTCACCCACCACCGGCTGTTGGACCCGTCCTTCCCGGGACGGTCGAGCCCCTTGACGAAGCGCTTGCGCTGTTCGGGGTCGAGCAGGCCGATCAGCTCCGTGGGCCTGCCGCCGGCCAGCACCCCGCGGTCCAGGTTCGAAGCCTTCAGCAGCTTCACCGTCCGCTCCAGGGCGGCGGACACCTCCTTGGCGCTCAGCCCGCCCATCGCCCTGGCCGGCGGCATCACCAGTCCTTCGGCGCCGTCGGCGTACTTCTCGGCGGGTGAGCCGTAGAAGGGGGAGATCTGCGCCGGCTCCACGGCGGCCGGCGCGGTCTCCCCGGGGGCCGCGCCGGGGTCCAGGGCGCCGGCCACGCCGGGGGCAACCTGTTCAAGCGCTCGGACTTCCGCTACTGGCAGCGGATGCCGGATAACCCCAGCTGGCACGGCGTCCTCGACGGGCAGCGCGTCGACC